>PNBP01000128.1 GCA_003136075.1 Methanoregula sp.
ATTTCTGAGGGCTACAGGTTCAGATTTTTCGGTTCCTGCGACGATATCGCATTCGGCACAGCTTCCCACACTTCGATAACAGGGACTGATAGGGCTGCCATGCGGGCAGCGGGCAGGGGCTTTCATCATCCTGCAGAGCGCGTTTTCGGTATCTTCGGAGATGGTGTGTTCCATCCGGCACGCTTCATCGTGGACCTTTTCCCGGTTCAGGTGGAGAACATCAGTTAAAAATACTTCAAGGAGCCGGTGCTTGCGCTTGATCGTGTCGGCGATTTTTTTCCCCTCTCCGGTCAGGGTTGCACCACGGTACGGTTCGTACTGGATAAACCCTTTATCCGAGAGATTTTTCAGTGCCTCCGTCACACTCGCCGGGGCAACTTTTAAACATTTAGCTATTGCGGTTGTTTTCGCTGACCCGTCCCGCGATTCGAGATCATAGATTGTNNGGCATATACCAGATATTTAGGTTACCCTGAATAATAAATGTTTAGGTTAACCTAAAAATAATGGAATGACCTGCATCCCCCTCTCCAGGGACAATATCAGAAACTTATAGTGCTATTTCGCCATCCTCGCGTTTCCTGCTCATGTACATTCCCATGAGTATTAATGATCATATTATCTATACTAAAATCAGGAAGGTGGACAAACGGCCGGCTCTACCGATCGACTGACAGATACATTCCCCCAAGTTCCGGAACGGATATCCGGACTCATCGATCTGGCATTCAATCTCTGGTGGAGCTGGCACCCGGAGGCACGAGTACTCTTTAAGCAGATCAACCAGCAGGCATGGAAACAAAGTATCCATAACCCTGTGAAAATGCTCAAGGAAATTCCCCCTGAATTTCTCGAACGCGTTCTTACAAATCCTGAATACCTCCGCCGGTATGACATTATTATGAACCGTTTTAACCAGTACATGACAAACCGGAATGGCTGGTTTTTGGAACATTATCCAAAACGTAAATCACTTACCATCGCGTATTTTTCAGCGGAATACGGTCTCCACCACTCACTTCCCTTTTATGCCGGTGGACTCGGGTTCCTTGCCGGGGACCACTTGAAGGAATGCAGCGATCTGGGTGTTCCGCTGGTAGCGGTGGGATTCATGTACTCAGAAGGGTATCTCCACCAGCATATCCGTACCGATGGCTGGCAGGATAATATCACTGAAGTGCTGGATCGCGAAGCAGCACCAATTGTAAAAGTTTTGAATGAATCCGGCGACCAGATGGTGATACGGGTTCCCTTCATTGAACCCCCGATGTATGTTGCCGTATGGAAGGTGAATGTGGGTAAGATCCCGCTCTACTTGCTGGATACTGATATTGCTGCAAACATCCCTGAAAACAGGACGATTTCCCATCGCCTGTACACGGAGGATATGGAACAACGACTGCGGCAGGAGATAGTACTCGGGATCGGTGGCCGCAAGGTACTCAATGATATGGGAATAGAATTTTCGGCCCTGCATCTCAACGAAGGGCATCCTGCATTTGCGCAGCTGGAGCGGGTCAGGGAACAAGTGGAAAAAGGGATGACCTTTGAGGCTGCCTTAAACCAGGTAAAAGGGACATCGGTCTTTACCACCCACACGCCGATCCCAGCCGGGAATGATATTTTCCCCTATGAACTTATGGACAAATATTTCTCCCATTATTATCATCAGCTTGGCATTGACCGTGACACATTTCTCCGGCTCGGGCACCATCCCTGTGATGTGAGACCCGGCTTCAACATGACCGTATTTGCGCTCAGGATGACCCAATACCATAATGGGGTTTCAAAGAAACACGGCATGGTTGCCCGCGGGATGTGGCACTGTATGTGGCCTGACCTGACGGAACAGGAGGTCCCTATTGACCATATCACAAATGGCGTCCATCTCCCGACATGGCTGAATCCCCGGATGGAATCGCTCTATTCAAAATATTTTAACTCCACCAATCCCCAGTGGCAGATCAATCATGACAACCCGGAGATCTGGCAGATGATTGATGAGATTCCGGATAAGGAACTCTGGGTGGAACATGTCTGGCTGAAACAAAAGCTCCTCAACAGGATCCGGGAAAGGAAACGGATGAAATGGGAGACCCATTTAAAAGAACCCAGTAACCTTGTGGCAGACGGTCTGATGCTTAACCCCTCTGTCCTTACCATCGGGTTTGCCCGCCGTTTTTCTGCGTACAAACGGGCAGCACTCATCTTTCATGATCCGGCACGTCTCCGGCGAATCCTGAATGATCCCTGGCACCCGGTACAGATTATCTTTGCCGGAAAAGCACATCCTGCCGATTATTAAGGGAAAATGATCCTGCAACGGATTTATGAATTTGCGCAGCAACCGGATTTCGGTGGCAGGATCGGGTTTATCGAGGATTATGGGGAACAGATGGCCCAGTACCTGGTTCACGGTGTGGATGTCTGGATGAATAATCCCATACCCCCGATGGAGGCATGCGGGACGAGTGGCATGAAGGCCTCATTAAACGGCGTACTCAACCTGAGTATCCTTGACGGGTGGTGGATTGAAGGCTACAATGGTAATAACGGGTGGGCATTTAGCGGGGAGACTTCTCCAGAATCACGGGATGCATCTGATGCCAATGCTCTCTATTCCCTGCTTGAAAACGAAATAGTGCCCCTGTATTATTCCGCTCCCATTGACGGGATACCCCACGGGTGGGTAAAGAAGATGAAAGAAACGATAAAAAGCACCAGCGCAACATTTTCAGCCCGCCGTATGGTCAAAGAGTATGTCAACAAGTACTATCCTTCTCTTCTCACGTGTGCAGAGAACGAATGCCGCTTCTGTTCTCTCGATTAACGTGTGCAGGGATAAATTCAGATATATGGGTAATTCGTGGATCATAGAGAAATATACAACAAAATCCGGCCTCCCTCTCGTGATAAAAAAGAAGGAATCCGGGAACATTTTCCCGGTTTACGGGATTTTTAAGGAAATTTTTCTGGTACAAAAAAAATATGTTTGTAGATTTTTTTACTGGCAACAAACCCCATTAATTTTT
Source organism: Methanoregula sp. (assembly GCA_003136075.1). GTDB lineage: Archaea > Halobacteriota > Methanomicrobia > Methanomicrobiales > Methanospirillaceae > Methanoregula. Next base: position 3,033 of record PNBP01000128.1, read on the forward strand.
AATCGGGAATTCCTGAAACATCATAAAAAACCACATGATTCCTTCGGGTCACAAGCATACACCGTCATGAAAATAAGAAAAACCATTTTCATTTCACTAAAAAATGTTCATTTCAATCGCCAGACGACGGCTCTTCCAGTATCCTTTAACTATCAATCGCAATGGTCGTCAGCTTAACCGATTCCACACCTTTCTGGGACATGAGCCGTTCGGCCAGCGTCTTGAGCTGGGCTCCATCTCCATGCACAAGGATCACTTCAAGGCACCGGTTCTGGGTTACATGGGAATGGAGGGATGCCTTGATAATATCATGAAATTCATGCTGGACGTCGGTAATGGTCATGAGGAGCCCGCGCTGATCATGATCATATACCATGGTGATGACACCTTCACGTTCACCCTTGACATCTGCCATCCACTTGTAATAAGTGATGTAGGTACGGATCGCATCGCGGATGCCTTCGGAACGGGAGGAATATCCCCGGAAATTCAGGATTTCGTCAAAACGGTCAAGCAGGTTTTTGGGGAGTGAGATCCCAATACGTGATAAATCGTCATCCATGGTAGTACCAGTAATGACAATATCATTGCTGATTGTTTTTTAAGGTTTTCTAAAATATCTGCCGGAAGTACTACTTGGTATGAAACACAGGAAACGCGTGGGTGCTGAACATCAATCTGTTTAAAAAAAATCAGATACAATTTCAGAAGTTTATCATGAGCAAAAAAATTCAAACCGCGTCCGTCGGCTTAAGCGAATCCGTTGTTGCGTCCATCAAAATCCTGGTGTAGTATCTTCTGGATATGGGAAACCAGACCATAAAATTCCCCACCTGCCGAAATTTTTTAGGTAAAATCAATGTTAATGCTAATCATTCTATGTTAAGGAAATTTGTGCGGCAGACTATTTTCAAAATAAAATAAAAATTGATCAGACTCAATAACAAATGCCAAGGTTTTTTATCTACCAAGTATTACGATAATTCATAATAGTAATAAATTTTTGATGGTGAAACCATGCACATCCCTGACGCCTTTATCCCCATCCCGCAAGGTATCGTCTATTGGATCATCGCACTCGTCTTTATTACGCTTGCCCTGCGCTGGGCAAAGAACGAGATGAGTGAAGAAAAGATTCCCTTGATCGCCGTCCTTGCCGCCGGCATCTTTGCCCTCCAATCGTTCAACCTCCCGGTATCGATGGGAACAAGCGGGCACCTCGTCGGGGGTGCACTCGCGGCGATTGTCCTTGGCTCTCCTTTTGCTGCAGTGTTTATCCTGACGCTTGTCCTGATTGTCCAGGGAGTCCTGTTCGGTGATGGGGGTATCACCACAATGGGCGCAAACATCATCAACATGGGTGTTATCGGTGGTTTTGTCGGTTTCTATACGTTTAAAGGACTCATCAACGTAACAAAAAATATTAACATCTCGGCATTCAGCGCTGCATGGTTAGCCTGTTTTATTCCGGCACTTGCTGCTGCTGTAGAGATGTTTTTTGCCGGTACTTTCCCACTTCGTGAAGGTCTTATTGCAATGGGGCTGTACCATGCACTGATCGGATTTATTGAAGGAATTGTTACGGTCATTGTCATTCACCTGATCCTCAGGGCCCGGCCTGATATTGTCGATCTCGGTGCCCTGCCTGCAAAGGGGGTGAATGGCTGATGGACAATAAAACATTTATTATCTGTGGCATCATTATCGCCCTTGCAATCGGCGTGCTTGCCGTGTTCCTTGCGTCAGGCAACCCGGATGGTCTTGAAAGTACTGCGCTGATTGTGCAGGGACAAAAAACCCTGACCGGTGACACTCCTCCGGCTGCGGAAATACAAGAAGATCTCAAGGGCAAATTCTCCTACGCCGCACCCATGCCGGATTATTCTCTTGGGGAAAAATTCGGGCCGCTGGGCGGCATTGTCGCTATTGTTGGCGGGACACTCCTTGCATTCCTTATCGTGCTTGGAGCGTTCAAGTGTATCACCCTGATGAAGAACCCGGAAAAATCAAAACCAGACCAATAGACCTTTTAATTTTTTTCTCACAGGGTACCTGACACATGCATCTCATTGAAACGCGAAACCTCTGTTATTCGTATTCCGGCAGTAACAAGGCACTGGACGGGATTAATTTTGTCGCACCGAGAAATGCACGGATTGCGGTTATAGGATCAAACGGCGCCGGGAAAAGTACGCTCTTCAAGCACTTTAACGGTATTTTCAAACCGACTTCCGGATCCGTTCTGATCCGGGGGGAACCGATCACCAGGGCAAACATCCGTGAGGTGCGCAAATTTGTGGGGATCGTATTCCAGAATGCGGACGACCAGATCTTTTCACCCACCGTTGAACTGGATGTTGCATTTGGCCCGACAAACCTTGGTCTTGATGAGGAAACGATCCACCACCGGGTGCATGAGGCATTAAAAATCATGGGGATAGAAGACCTCGCCGGACGCGTTCCTCATCATTTGAGCGGCGGCGAAAAAAAGCGAGTAGCAATCGCCGGCGCGATTGCGATGGAACCTGAAGTCCTCGTGCTTGATGAACCAACAGCCGGTCTTGACCCGCAGGGAGTGCGGGACCTCCTTGGATTCATCAGCGACCTGAAAAAAAGTTCGGGCATGACCGTGATCTTTTCGACCCATGATGTATCCCTGATCCCGGAAGTTGCTGATTATATCTATGTGATGAACAAGGGGAGAATTGTGGCACAGGGCACGGTGGCGGAAATATTTGTCCAGACCGAACTCCTGAAATCCGTACGGCTCGATGTCCCCCAGTATCCCAAGCTGATCCGGTCACTCCAGGAAAAGGGTGTCCCGGTCTCCATGGCATTCACCTTTGAGGAAGCAGAGCAGGCATTTCTTGAAACATTCAAAGGCCGATCATGATTGAAGATCTCTTCCAGATTGAGAAGCATGCCTATAAGGACAGTTTCATCCACCGGCTCGATGCACGGGTAAAAATCATTTTGGCCTTTGCGGTGATCATCGCAATCGTTGCCGTTCCTTATTCCCCGATGGTGTATACTGTTGGCGCGATTTTTTTTGCATTTTTTATCATTCTCTGGGCACTCACCCGGCTGTCCCCGAAAATCTATGTCCAGCGTATGATCGAAATTGCGCCGCTCTGGGGAATTGTGATCTTTTTCCAGATTTTTTTTAAAAATAAGTACTATACCGATTACCATGCACTCCTGACCCTCCCGCTGGGCATTGCCATTTATGGGGAATCGGTACAGTTCGCCTTCATCCTGCTGGTAAAATTCTTATTATCCATATCGTTTATCATCCTGTTATCATCCACAACAAAACTCCAGGATATGCTCGAAGGGGCTACACGGCTGGGTCTTCCCCCGGATTTTGCGCTCGTGCTTGGCATGATGATCCGNNTACCTCTTTGTCTTTGGGTACATTTACCGCAAGGTCACCGATGCGCTGGTTACCCGGTGTTTCAATGCCTTTGACCGGGGACTACCGTGGCGGTACCGGATCCAGCAGATGGGATACATTCTCGGGACGATGTTCATACGGGCGTACGAACAGGGCGAGCGGGTATACCTCAGCATGCTCTGCAGGGGATATGGCAAGCACAGTTTCCTTCTCGTCAGGAAAAAGGCGCTGTGCCGGGGAGATGTAGCGTTTCTTTGCCTGTCGATGTCATTTGTCATCATCGTCCCGGTGGCAATCTGGCTGGGGCCGGCCCGTTTGTTCTGACGACCACATTTTTATAATCCTGCGGTGATTTTTCTTCATGGATACTGCATTTGGCCATGGGTTTGTCACCAGCATCATGCAAATCGCCCGGCACTTTGCTCTACCGCCGGAACAGGCATGGTGTGGTGCCGGTGACCATGTTGAAGGACTGGTGATTCCCGAACAGTTCAAAGGAACAGAGATCCAGGAACTCACTACCCTGCTCAGGAAAAAAGTGATCTGGCACCAGCCCGGCAGCATGGACACGGAAGATGCCCGCGAGGTTATCCTTGTGCTGAACCGGCTGGTGATAGCCATCGATCACCAGCTGGGTATTCCTGACGCCAATATAGGGACATACCAGTGAACCGTGGAACGGGACGTGACAGGTTCACCCGTTTTGACAACGGCAGGTTTGGGAACGGTTACGCTCTGCCGGCACATTGCATGATAAAACCTGGCAAAGGTGTCCCCCCAGAGAAAAAAAAAGTTGCTCTTTATCTGGGAGAAAACAAAAACCAATACCGGGAACCTTTTTCTCATCCGGGAAAGCCTCGCAATCACGTCAATTTTCATTCATGAAACCGGGGATCCGCAAACGATCCGGTTTGACCTCCCGGCACCTCGTAAAGGATGCCGGATCGAGTGATCTGGAGTCCGGAGGGCTGTATGAATTTTTTTACAGTGCGATATAAAAAAAACAGTTCGTGTTCTTATTAAAAAAATTAAAAAAAACTTCTCAATAACTCCTCTCATTTTCCGCTCATTCCTTTAAAAACACCGGCCTGCCATTCCACTCTTGTTTTCTCACCTGAAAAGAGGGCAGCAGAGTTTTATTCTCATACCCCCAATAATTATTGTGACAATCACGATCAATTTTAGAAGTATTTTTTTCAAGGGAGGTTATCTTTGACAGAGACATACGATGCATCCCATATCACCATACTTGAAGGGCTTCAGCCGGTGCGTGAACGCCCTGCGATGTATATCGGGAGCACGGATACCCGGGGGCTTCACCACCTTGTCTACGAAGTCGTGGACAATTCTATTGATGAAGCATTGGCCGGGTTCTGCACCTTAATTACGGTCGTCATCAAGGCTGACGGTTCCCTGACCGTCGAGGATAATGGCCGGGGTATCCCTGTTGACCGGATGGAAAAAAACGGCAAAAGCGCCCTTGAGACGGTTCTCACGATCCTGCACGCCGGCGGAAAATTCGACCAGAACTCCTATAAGGTGTCCGGCGGCTTGCACGGCGTCGGCGTCTCGGTGGTCAACGCGCTCTCCGACTACCNNGCACGCCGGCGGAAAATTCGACAAGGAATCGTACCAGGTTTCCGGTGGTCTTCACGGCGTCGGTGTATCGGTAGTAAACGCCCTTTCCTCATGGCTGGGCGCCCGGGTCTACCGGAACGGCAACATCTATGAAATGCGGTTTAACCAGGGCAAACCCACCGGCGCGATCACCCAGCGCGAAGAAACGCTTGAGGAAGCACTGTTCCGGTACCAGCAGTGGTACGG
>PNBP01000066.1 GCA_003136075.1 Methanoregula sp.
CTTCGCAGACTGCACCGTCCCCTTTGACCGTGCCTATGACGAGAGTCAGTTCAGGAACTCCGGCACAGTGGCGGGCATACCGGGCCGCTTCAACGGTGGTCATCATATTCGTGCCACTGTTTGCGTTATCGATGATAACGATTCCCTGTTCTTTTGCCATCGCCATCCGCCCGGCAAGGGGCTGGAATGTGCCCAGTGGTGCGGGATCGATGCCAAGCAGGGCAGCAGCGGTGCCGGCGAGCATCAGCGGCGTCCGGTACCCGGGGAGGTCGAGCAGAGGGCTGGTAAACCGGCAGGTCTTCCCGGCAAGGGAAATATGGCATTCCTGCCCGTCGCAACGGGCAACCGATTCAAGATGTGTGACATAACCGTTCCCCGGCACTTCAATTCCTTCGGCAACGAGCACCCGTTCAGCTGTTTTTACCGATGCGCATTTTACGGCAAGTGCATTTTTTTTCCCTGCGGCACAGCGATAGTCTTCCTTTGAGGTAATGATCGCCAGATTGCCGGCGCTGGTGACGCCAAGCGATTCCTCCGCGATCAGCCACCCGTTGATGCGTTTTGCGTGTTCTGCTACTCCTAGCACGGATGCCGGTGTGATGCTCTTTTTGTAGAGCAGTTTTTGATCACGGTATTCATATGTCCCGGCAGAGGTGTGCAGGATACCGTTTCTGGGGAGCAGGTGTGCGAGTGCATGAGCGGTCGTTGTTTTTCCCCGGGACCCGGTGATCTCCACCATCAGGGCCGGGACCTGATCTCCCAAAAGCGATCGCACCGCTTCATGATGGGTGATGATCGGACAGGCCCGTTTTAGCAGGAGCGGATGTGCCGGGTCCATATGGACCGGTGCCACGATCAAATCATATGACCGGGTCAGGGCACGGGTCTCTTCTGCCGGTGTTGTTCCCCGGTAAATGTCCACGCTGTCCACACGATGCCCGGCACCTTCATAGGCAGCAGCGATATCAGCACCGCCATGAATCGTGTCCAGGACCAGAATATTCATAAAAAAAGGGTTAGAGAAGTGTCAGCGCTTTCTGCGCATTTTTGACCATCAGGGTTGCGAGCAGCGGGTCACTCCCGATCGGGTCAGCGTAAACAAGGGGAATTGATTTTCCATTGAGGGCAAAGGTTCCCTTTTTCACGCCTTCTGCAAGCCCGATGACCGAGGGAATGTCTTTTTCGATATGCACGCCTTTTGCGAGGAAGAGCGGCACGACGACCAGCGCATCGATATTCTCTTTTCTGAATTCGGCAAGCGCATCCTCAATCGAGGGTTTATTCATGTTCATAAAAGCACATTTGACAATGAACTCAGGTGTCTGTGCTGCAACCAGCTTTCCGGTTGATTCTACCAGTTGTTTATTGTACGGCATGGTGCTTCCATGGCCGACGAGGAGCATTCCCTTTAATACCATGTATGTAACCTCAATGTGATGCTGTTTTTAGGTGTTTTTTATAAGGTCCGGCTGTTTCGATTCCTTACACTTTTTTCCTGTATGAAAAATAGGTACTAATAGTAATAACTTTTATCGGTCTTGATCGGCTATCCGTAGCACGAAGGTTTTCCCCAACGGGGTGAGAACTGTCCTCATACGATGTTCATTTTACCATCTCTTAAAAAAAGGAGAGCCGTAGGAATCTNNAAACAAACCAAATCAGAACTTTTCCGGGAAAGTGATGACAAATCTGGTTCCCGGATGGGATGAAATGGCAATTTCTCCCCCCAGCTGGCGAACGAGAACATGCACGAGCTGCATACCAAGCGTTGCAGTACTGGCTATATCAAAATCTTCCGGAAGACCAGTCCCATCGTCACTGACCGTGAGCGTAAAACGGTGATCCGGGGAGAGGTGCAGGGTTATATTAACTATTCCTGAAGATTTCGCCTTAAATGCATACTTAAGTGAGTTGGTCAGCAGTTCATTGATGATCAACCCGCAGGGAATGGCAATATCGAGATTAATATTAACGTTATCGACATCCACGGTGAACCTGATATCCGCCTGGACTACATAGGACTCCTGCAGATCGGTGGCGAGGCTCTGGATGTATTCCGCGACATTAATGAACCCGAGGTTCCGCGACTGGTAGAGTTTCTCATGAACCAGTGCCATTGACCGGACCCGTCGCTGGCATTCGTCCAGTTGTTCTGCGGATTCCGGGTCTTTGATATAATTGGACTGGAGCTGGAGGAAACCGGAGATCACCTGCATGTTATTCTTGACCCGGTGATGAATTTCTTTTATGATCACTTCTTTTTCCCGGAGAGCTGCCTCAAGACTGTTCTCGTATTGCCGCCGATCCGTGATGTCAAGGTGAATGCCGACAAAGGAGATTATCGTTCCTGTGCTGTCACGGATGGGAGAACCCCGGCTTAAGATAAAATGCTCCTGGTGGTCCCGGTCAAAGATCCGGTACTCGTAATCCCAGAACCCGCCGGTCTGGACGGTCTGGACCCAGTCATTTTTTGTCCGCTCCGCATCTTCGGGAGAAAGTCGTTTCAGCCAGCCAAAGTCCCTGCATTGCTCAAGAGTCAGGCCCATAAACGATAAGAAGGATTCTGAACAATAGGTGAACTGGCCGGACGCATCGCAGATCCAGACCCCGTAGGGGATGAGTTCACCGGTCAAACGGAACTGTTGTTCACGCTCCCGGATCGCAACTTCTGCCTGTTTTCTCTCTGATATGTCGCGGATGATGCTGATTATGGCATGTCGGCCATGGAATTCGATCCGGCTGCTGCTGATCTCCGTGGGTACCTCCCTACCGGACCGGTACCGGTGGACCGTCTCGTATATGGGGGAATCTTTTGGTTCCGGTTCCTGTGTGCGGGAACGTGTCTTTTCCGCGTTTTGGGCAATCTCCAGATCCAGAAAGCGTATTTTTTTGAATTCTTCAAGGGAATACCCGGATCGCTGGCAGGCAATCCGGTTGGCGTCGAGGATGGTGCCTTCCGGTTCATGGATGATGATTGCATCCCCGGCCCGGTCAAAGAGGAGTTGGTACTGGATTTCGGACTCATGGAGCTTGTCGCTGACCCGTTTGCGCTCGCTGATATCTGCCACGGAACAGATCACCAGGTTCTCTGCCGTGATTGAAGCGGTAATCTGGACCCAGACCCGGGACCCGTCCTTTTTCCTGAACCCGGTTTCTGCATCATTCACGGCCCGGTCTGACATGATCCGGGAGATGAGGGTATCTTTTTCTTGGGGTTCATCCCAGAGATCTGATATCTCCCTGCGGTCCAGTTCCCCGCTGTCATAGCCCAGGATGTGGTCAAGCCGGGCGTTGTGCTGCTGGATCTTCCGGGATTCAAGGTCAAAGGTGAAGATGCCTGACTGGGAGTTCGTGAAAATATCCTGATATTCTTTTTGTTTGACAATTTCATTCGTATACGCGGAGATGAGAACTCCAAGCGAGACAAAGACATAGAACCAAACCGTGCTAGATGCCAACAGCTGCGGGTCAAAAATGCCATAAAAATAGACCAAGGCCAGGTACAGCCACCCGAGAATGAGGGTAAAATAAACACCTGCCCGCGGAGACGCATAGGCAACGAGAACGACCGGTACGATATACAAATACGGGTAGACCTCAGAAATGCCGTTTTTTAAGCTGAAGATCGTAATGAGAAGCGTGGCAACGGTCAGGAATGCAGCCACGATGAGGATAATAAACCGGGATTTGTTGATATCAGCCATTACCCTCAATCCTTTCCGGTTCCTTGTGCTCGGTTGTCCATAATATTTTAAGACTCTCTGGTTTTCTCATCTGCGCCGCGGTTTTATATAGTTTTATATAAATCAGAAGCGAGGGTTATTCTGGGAAACGACAGGAACTATGGAATCGGCAATCAATAGTATGATAACACCCGGTTCCAGACATACTGTATCGTAACAACCAATAGCACACCTTAAAGGAGTTCGAGGGAACATGCAGCAAAAGAAAGTACTTATTGTGGAGGACGAGGGGGTTGTGGCCCTCTCGCTCCAGTCAATCCTGACAAAAATGGGGTATACGATTGTCGGCAGTGCTATCACCGGCGACGAGGCGATTTCACTTGCCCGGGACCGGCACCCTGACGTCATCCTCATGGATATCCACATCAAAGGGACGATTGATGGTATCCAGACAACGGAGAAGATTAACGAATTTTCCGATGTGCCGGTAATCTACCTGACCGCGTATGCCGATGACGAAACTATTAGCCGCGCTATCAAGACACAATCCCACAGTTATCTGGTGAAGCCGGTAAACCAGCGGGAACTCTACTCCAACATCGAATTTGCGATCTACAAACACCGGCTCCGGGACCGGTCAGGAACCTCACAGGAAAACCTCGAACTTCTTCTTGTCAGCATAAAAGATGCCGGATTTGTTATGGACTTAAAAAACCGGATTGTGTTTTGCAACCCGGTTTCAGAGGTACTGACCGGTTACCGGTCGGACGATATGAAGGGGATGAATTTCTTTGACCTGATGAACCTGGCCCCTTCCCAACGGGGAGACGCGGAAGATGAAACAATCCAGAAAATTCTTTCCATCGAGGCGATTGATTACCTTCCCCCGGTTGCAACGTTTTCCACAAAGAGCGGGAAGAGAAAGACGGTAATCGTCCGGGCCGGCATGATCCGGGAGGATAAGGACGAGCACAAGAACGTCTTCATCCTGATGAGAGAGATCGATCCCGCGAATTTTTCCCCGTAATATCCTGCTGGCATGAACTCATATGGGGGGAGGGGATTTTTTTATCCCTCAATATTGTAATGCGTCCGCAGGAACGCCCTGATTTTTTCCGATTTGATATATCCCTGGTCCAGATGTTCCAGGATGCGTTTTATTTCCTGCGATTGTTTGACAATTTTCTGGGACGTTGCATTCTCCTCAAGGCCGGCCAGCATCATGATGACCGCGAGCGGATTGCGGATGTGATCGTTGAGTGTCGCAAACTGCTGGAGGTTTTGTTCGATCTGCCGGTAGAGCCTGTGTCGTTGCTCTTCGCTCTCCTTTTTTTGCGTGATGTCACGACCTACGGACTGGTACTCGGTGACGTTACCGGCAGTATCAAAGAATGCCCGGTTGCTCCATTGCTGCCAGACAACCGTACCGTCATTTTTGATACACCGGTGCTCGATTATGCCCAGCGGGTGATCAGGTACGAGTGATGCAAAATACGCATCCTCAGCGGGCTGGTCATCCGGGTGAACCGGCAGCCGGAAGATATACCCGATTGTCTCTTTTTCATCAAGGTTGAAATAATCAAGGAATGCCTTGTTCGCGAACAGGATGCGACGGTCCATGCGGAACCGGCAGATCATCTCCGACTGGTCCTGGACAACTGCCCGGTACCGTTTTTCGCTCTCTGTCAGGGCCTGCTCTGCCCGCACCCGTTCGCTGATGTCCATCATGACACCAAGAATTCCCCTCTTTCCCCCGCTGCCTTCACNNTTATCCTGGTGGGGGAATTTGACCTGGTAGACCTGGACGCCTTGATGGCTGATCAGGTATGCGTCTTTGCTGCGGGTCAGTACGGCCAGATCTGACGGGAGTACGTCATCTTCGGTTTTACCAATGATCGCATTTCTTGAAAGTCCGATATAACTTTCAAACGTCTTGTTACACCCCATATACCGGAAATCCCCGTCCTTGTAATAGACCGGACTCGGGATGGTGTCGATCAGCTGCTGGAGGAACTGCACGTGGTGGTCAAGGGATGCAGTCCGTTCCCGGACCCGCATTTCCAGTTCTTCATTCATCTGTCGCAGTTTCTCTTCTGCCATCACCCTTCCGGTAATATCCGTGAACATGGAAAACGATCCCGAGAACGCTCCACTTTGATCGTATACCGGTGTCGCGGAGACATGCACCCACCGGACTGACCCGTCTTTATGCAGCAGTCGCAGATCGTAGTTTCCCTGTTTTCCGGTGCGGCGCTCATCTATTTCACGGGTAAAGGCCGGCAGGTCATCCGGAAAGATAAAATCCGTGATCTGACGCCCGGTTATCTCATCTGCAGAATGGCCGATCAACGCGCCCATCTGCCGGTTGGCAAGCGTGGTCTTCCCTCCTGTATCGATGCTCCAGATGCCTTCATTAGCCGTTTCCACGATGCGGCGGTACTTCTCCTCGCTTTCTTTGAGGTGCCGGTCAAGCTGATGTTTGTACAGGGAAATCTCAATGATCGTGTGAAGTTCCCGCTCCTGGTAGGGCTTGAGAATGTACCCGTAGGGCTGCGTAACCTTGGCCTTCTCCATAATCACTGTATCGGCAAATGCGGTCAGGTACACGATTGGCACTTCTGAAAATTTCTGTATCTCTTGGGCAGCTGTGATCCCGTTTATTTTCCCGGCGAGGAAGATATCCATAAGGATCAGATCGGGATGTACTTCTCTCGCGAGCCTGACTGCTTCTTCGCCGGTATCAGTGCTTCCTGCAATTTCAAAGCCGAGCTGGACCAGCGTCAACCGGAGATCCTCAGCGACAATCCGTTCATCTTCAACAATCAGGATCCGTGCAGCCGTCATGGATTTCTAGTCCTTTTTATCATCTTGTGATATAATAATCGTATCTTTCCGGTGTTTTTTGGCCAGCATATGCGGAAGAACCCGTCCATTTTCCGGAGAACTGCCGGCTTTTATACTGATATCGCAGGGAGATGGGCTGATGTCCACTCCTTATCCCACATGGTGGATCTCTTCTGTGCGGTCATTGACGGGTATGGTAAGGGTAAAACAGGTCCCGTTTACCGTGTCAAGGCTGATCGTCCCTTTCAGCTGCTCAACAAGGAGATGGACCAGTTTCAGGCCAAGGGTGGGAGAAGTATTCCAGTCGAAATCCGCAGGCATCCCGACACCATCGTCGCATATCTTCAGAACAAGGTTCTTTTCTTCCCGGTGTGCCGAGATCGTGCACTCACCCATCCTTCCGTCCGGAAATGCATACTTGAGCATGTTCGAGATCAGCTCGTTGAATATGAGGCCGAGCGGGGCGGCGGTATCGATATCGATGATTACCTTTTCTGCCTCGTACACCATCCGGATCGCCGAGGGATCTTTCTGGTAGAACGCGAACAGGTTTGAACCCAGGTACCGTACGTATGCCCCAAAGTCAACACGGGCCAGATCCTTTGACATATGCAGGCGTTCGTGCACGAGCGCGATGGCCCGGACCCGGTTCTGGGTGTCATTAAGTGCTTCGACAATGGCCGGATCCCGGATGGACTGCGACTGGAGATGAATGAGGGAACCGA
>PNBP01000107.1 GCA_003136075.1 Methanoregula sp.
GAAATACTACACTATTGCAACCGGGGGGTGCCACAGCGGCGGGGGCGAAGGCAAGGATTGCCGGAGCCCTCGAAAGCGTTAGGGCAATTTAATTTGAGAATTTCTACAGTACCAATTTTTACTTGTCGTTCTACAAGCGCCAATCCCACGCGATCGAAAGGTCTAATGATGACCCGGTGTAATTCACCTATAACGTAAGGAGGTTATTCATGCCGTCGCCTTTGATCCTTGTCAACTTGAAAACCTACAAAGAGGGAATGGGAAACCGGGCACACCAGATAGCCACTGCTGCACAACTGGTCGCCCGCGAGAGTGGTACAACAATTGGTATCGCCCCGAATTTTATCGATCTCCACCCGCTCTGTCACCATTTCACAATACCCGTCTACGCACAGCACGTGGATGGATCTGAGCCGGGCGCTCATACCGGGCAGATTAATGCAGATGCAATAAAATTTGCCGGAGCGACCGGGTCTCTGGTGAACCACTCCGAACGGCGCCTCACGCTTGCCGATATCGAAGCATCAGTCCGGGCACTTCAGGCGCATAAACTGATTGCTATTGTCTGCACAAATAACGATATCACCAGCGCTGCCGCTTCTGCACTCTCACCGGAATATGTTGCTATCGAACCCCCGGAACTTATCGGTAGCGGTGTTTCTGTTTCAAAAGCAAACCCGGAGATCATACGGAAATCAGTTGCCGCAGTCCATGCCATCAACCCGAAAATAAAAGTGCTCACGGGTGCCGGTATCCAGTCCGGGGAATGTGTGAAAATTGCCGTTGATCTTGGCACGGATGGCGTGCTTCTTGCATCCAGTGTGGTGAAATCAGCGGATCCGGCAGCTGTGCTCCGGGATCTGGTTTCAAAACTCTGATATGCTTTTTTTATAAAAACAGAAATAGGATTTTTATTTAATTACCAGGTACCAGACACCAACCACCACGAGAAAGAGAACTATTCCAATACCAATCACCGTAACATTGCTGATTTCAGAGGATTCTTCTGCCATGATACACTTCACCCGTGGATGACCCACCTACATTAATCGTTTATGTTTGAGTATTTAATTTTTGTTAAAAAAACGGGAATTCGTGCAGGGAAACACGCATCAGGGTAAAAAAAAGGAACGGGATAGTCACTGTCGTGAATGAGGCCCCCCACGATACCACCAATTTCGCGTGGCGTGAACAAAATTACACGATAAGTGAGATCAAATCATGTTTCGTGATAACACCGCGGACGCTCCGTCCGTCCACCACCAGCACCGCATGGTTCTGCTGGAGAATACTGACTACAGTTTCTACATCTATATCCGGAGGAACGGTCGGAAATCCGGGTTCCATGAAATCCCGGACCATAAACAACTGGGTTTTATGAAGGCGCTGCTGTTCGATCGCTTTGACAATGACCGATTCGGAAATGCAGCCAACCGGGACGCCCCGTTCAATGACCGGCAGCTGGGAGATATTATTCTTCTCAAAGATCTCCACGGCAAGCGAGATGCTCTCCTGTGGCTGGACTGAAAGCACCGGCGCATGCATGATCTGGGCGGCCGTGATCTTTTTTGGTTCAGTACGGTTAAAGACGGTGATGATTTTGTTGAGTGTACTGACCCGGGGATCAACGCTTCCTGCCTCAATGCGTGCCACCATGGACTGGCTGATGCCGGCACGTTTGGCAAGTTCCGTCTGCCTCAAACCCAGTGCCTCACGGCGGGCACGGAGTTCCTCCGGTGTAGGGATATTCATATATAATTACTACTGGTCATAGAAAAATATCAATCTTATGCACAACAATCAAAAATTTTCGTACCTGCGACAAGGAACTTCTTGAAGAATCCATATCTGTTCCCGTTGGCGCGGTTCGCGTAGTTGAGCTGATGTCCCTATACACAGGTTTATTACCAGTATGTGGTCAGGAAAACTCTCGGTGCAAAATTCTTTAAAGACCAGCACCTATAGAAGCTAAATAGCATAATCCCCTGCAGTCCTTGAGGGATTAGTGTTGAACATGACTGATTCTCTCAACAGTGACGATGACGAAGAAGGGAACCAACGGCGGTTTGCTTTCTCTTTTGTAATGATATCCTGCCATACCATGGCAGGTTTAGGAATACAGATCATTCACCATGGTGTTCTCCGGTTTTTGCTCCTGGTACACGATAGTATACCAGAAATTGACAGACTTACTGCCTTCAACAGCGGTTTAAACGGTTCCCCTCAGGAACACGGTGAGATGATGAGCCGATGAACAATCGTTGGGGTGAAAACCCGCAGTTGAACGAACTGCTCCAGTCGCCGGGCATCGCAGCACCCATCCCGGATTCTTCATCAAAAATTACCGAAATCATCCCCCCGGTACCGGAACCGGACTTTGTTTCGCAGAGAAAGTCGGTGTCACGGGCGACTACAAAAAAAGGACCGGGGATGACAAAGGATTCGCTGTTTGTTGTGCGTCGTGGAACTACGTATCACGTAATCAGTGAGGATTACTCCTACAAAACCGAGCCGTATTATACCATACTCCAGCATGAAGTTGCCGGAAAAACCGTCAGCCCCACAAGCAGGCAGGTGCTGGATGCGTACGTTGTCCCGATCTGCCTGGAGCGGTTGAAACAGGCAGGAATACCTGTGTGTGACTGGGGAATATCTCAAGCGTACGTTCCGTTCCCTTCGATCCTGTACGGTCTGAACTATTTTGCCACGTCGTCGGATTATTTTGTTGTCAGCGATAACGAACAGGCAAAAGAGACGATCAAACATATCACCAACAAGGGGAAATACCCGTTCTGCTACCAGAAACTTGGGGAAGAAGCGACCATCCATACCTGCACCGCGATATTTGGAAAGACCATTAAAAAATGCAGTGCCGTTTCCCGGTATGCCGAGCAGATCTACGATATTTTCTCCATCCCGCTTGTCAGCATGGTCTTTGTAAAAACCGGAAATGAATTTGCGCTCTCCTCACTGGCACCGACGCGGTATAACCACCTCACCGAACCGGAACGGTCATTGCTTACGTCATACCTTAACCACCAGGAGTTCCTATGAGCAAGCTTGGTATTTTTGTCGACAGGAAAACCCTCTCGAACTCCGAGCAGCTCAATGCCCTTATCCACTGCAGGGATGTCGCTGAAGAGATGGGGCACTCGGCCAATTTCCTGTTTCCGGTGGATATCAACAAGATCCCCAAAATGGATGCACTGTTCATCCGAGCCCGCACGGATCCCATGAACGTGACCTATGTAGCATCGCGTATGGCGGAAATGCATGGTATACCGGTGATCGATGACCCTCAGTCCATCCAGATCTGCGGCGATAAGATCAACATGTATTCCCACCTGCAGAAAAAAGGTGTCTCACTCCCAAAGACGGTCTTTCTCTCAAAAAATGACCTGTCCGTTGAAAGAGTGGCCAGACTTTTCGATGATATGGGATCGCCGCTTATCATAAAAGAGCCCTCGACATCATTTTCACTCCGGGTCGAGAAGGTGACCGATATTGCAGAATTTTTCCATGTCGCACACCGGTTCATCAAGATGTCAGACTGGATCGTCGTCCAGCAGTTTGTGCAGAGCACCTATGACTGGCGGGTGGGAGTGCTGGGCGGGGAACTACTCTATGCCTGCAAATATACCATTCCGTCAGTGACATTTAAGATCCAGGCGTCAGTGAACGGCCATATTGTCTATTGCGGGGTCGAGAGTGTTCCTGAAAATGCCGTGCCACCGCATGTGATCCAGCTGGGTATTGACGCGGCAAAAGCGATTGGTACCGGGCTCTATGGTGTCGATATCAAAAATAATAACGGGGATGCGTGTGTCATCGAGGTCAATGACAATCCTTCTCTTGAGAGCGGTGAGGATGCCGATTACCCGTTTGTCTATGAAAAAATAGTTTCTCACCTTTTTGCGAAGTGATAATTCCTTGACAGAAAACTGGCTTTTACGTGCTGAAGATATCTGTATACGCTGCGGCGGACATTGCTGTGATGATGCACATCCTCCCATCTCGGATACCTGTTACCAGCGGCTCATCGCTGCCGGCGTTTCCCCGGATTGTTTTGAAATGCAGGGTTACCGGCGTTTGAAGACTCACCCGGATGGAACATGCATCATGATGCAGGGCGGGAAGTGCACGATCCATGACATAAAACCCGAGACCTGCAGGGCAGGGCCATTCACGTTCGATCTAAGGGACGATCGGGTGCAGATTTTCCTGAAATTTGAATCCATCTGCCCAGTTGTCGGGCTCTTTAAAGAAGTTCCATCTGCTTACAACCTGCAATATGAACAATCAGTACGAAATATCGCACATCTCGTTTCAAACCTGTCCCGCGAGGAACTGGTCGTCATCAGCCATATTGATGAGCCGGATACAGAAAAAGTCGCAGAGATCCCAATGGGGGATATCGGGTCCTATGTCAATCGGCACTGAACACGAATATTCGATCAATGACGCACACTTCAGGGCTCAGCCGGTATCAGACCGTGTGATCAAATCAATCTGCGGGAGTTTCGAGAGTGAGATCCTGTTTGGCGATGTAAAACTGGGAAAGGAACTCCAGAAGCATGTTCTCGAATTCATTCCCCGCTCTCATGCCGACTCCATCCTGGCGCTCGAATCGCAGCTGATGCGGGGCATTCACAAATTTTACCGGGTGTTTCCCCACACGTACCACCTGCTCGGGCTGGGGATGCACCCGACGCTCACTCTTGACAACACGGGAGTCTGGGATCATGACGAGGGGGAGTATTACGCGGCGTATGACCGGCTGTTTGATATCCACCAGCACGGGTGGCTGAATATTCAGGCGCTCCAGATCAACCTTTCCTATACAGGGGATAAGGATCTGGTGGCAAGGTTCAACCGGCTCCGCCCACTCCTGCCATACCTTATTGCAGTGACGGCATCTTCACCGATAGTAGAGGGCAGGCTTACCGGTGCCATGGACAATCGTCTCATCTATTATCGCGAGAACCAGCGGGTGATACCTGCGATCTGCCACGGGATTATTCCGGAAACAATTCAAACGGTGGATGATTACCGGGCGGCACAGGAAGTGATTTATGCAGAACTCCGGCAACGGGACGCGGAAATTCTCTGCGAAGAATGGCTGAACTCAAGCGGGGTGATTGTCCGGTTCTCCCGTAAATGCCTTGAGATCAAGGCACTTGACGAGCAGGAATGTGTCCGTTCGGATATGGCGGTCTGTGCATTTGTACAGGCGCTGCTCCGGTGCCGGGCACTGTCACTTGAGACTGACCAGGACACGATTCTGGCGCTCACGGAATCGGTAATTATGCAGGGAACGGCAGTGGTACGAAAGGATCTCGACCGGTTATATGAAGCGGCCTTGGAAAAGGCGACGCCCGAAGAACGCCAGTACCTGCCGGTCATTCAAAACCGGATAATGCAGGGAAGTCTTGCAGAACAGATATATAAGCGGTACCGGGAAGAACAGGATATTGTTCCTATTCTCTCCGATTTGGCGCACTGCCTGCGATTCAATGTGCCGTATGGGCGATATTAAAATTATGTGATGGGAGCAAAATGCCCCCATATCCCTGTTTACGATGGCCTCTGCCGCTCCCGATGGGGCACCCCCGCGGCGGTTTG
>PNBP01000064.1 GCA_003136075.1 Methanoregula sp.
ACAAGTTACATTCAACAAATACAAGATTTTTAGTCGCTGAAATGGGACTATACCCTTTTTTGTTTTTAGTAGTTTAATCCTGATACCGGATAGTTGCTAGTGATTATGGCATCTTAAAAAAAACTTGTTACTTTTAAACACAAGGGTAATAGGATATTTTTACATCCCCCTCAAAGAAGGATTTAGGGAATCAAAATAGCATATCAACCAAAAAGAACAACCCCACTTTTTGGTAAAATCCCCTCAGATTTTTTTGGGTTAAGCTAATTAAAAAATAAAAAAGGTGTGAATCTTCACGTGCCTTTGCACACCATCTGCTTGGTCCGGAACCGGTTACGAACCTTGTCGCTGAAAAATTTTCCGACCGCTGCAGAACTCATCAGATCGGCATATATTTTTGATGGAACACCCGAGTACTGGTAAATAAGCCCTGAATGGAATTCTATCTCCATATTTTTCAAATTGTCATCGTATCCCACAGATCGCAGGATGCATGATTGAACAGGTTGTCTCTCCATATTCCATCTCCAATAGTAATAGGTTCCCAACACAGTTAATGATTGTTGATGAATAAAAGGGCAATATTATTTTTTTAAATTATTGTTCCATAAAAATCGATACAGACAACCGGACACAATGTTCTCATGTACATGAGTGTCGGGTCAAACAGACCTTCTTATCACGAATTGATCGATATCTACGAAATCATAATGGGTACATAACTGGTATCATGTTCAAAAAATATTATTGTTTTAAATACTGAAAAAACTAACATTTGGTAAATATGCATGGTGTGGAAGAGGTCTCCCGGCTGCTGGATATTCTCGGGAACCGGAACCGGCGACGAATTATCGAACTGCTGCGGCAGAAGCCTTGTTTTGTCACGGAGATCTCGGATACGCTGACCCTCTCGCCAAAAGCAGTGATCGAGCATCTCCAGATGATGGAACGGGAGATGATCCTGTCCTGCCAGATCGATGAGCGCCGAAGAAAATACTACTATCTGGCAAATGATATTCTGGTGGATGTCAGCCTGCAGCGCATGCAGAGCAGCATGGTCATGCGGGAACAGGCAGAGCAGAATGTGGAGGGTGAACACCTCCGCAAGTCCATCGCTATGTTCGGGCAGATGATCCGTGCACAGGATCAGCTCCTCAACACGCTTGAGAACCTTGGACACGATATCGAAACAAAGTTTAGTGACATTGCCCGCAACCACAAGGATTTATTCAGGGGCGAACGAGAATTTACTGTACTCATCGCACTATCCCATGAGTCCCTGACATTTGCCGACCTGGCAGATGCAACAAAATGTCCACCGGATGAACTTGCAGAAATCCTGAAACGATTTGAAAAGAACGGTATCGTGAAGCGGGTAAAAGATCAATATGCCCTGTAAAAAGAGGAAATGATGCAGAATAATCCCAATAACCCCTATGATGAGGTCTTCAACAACCTGGCAAAAATCGTTGACGAACTTGTCAGGAATATGCCGGAAGCGCAGCATGCCCGTATTATCGGTTACACCATCGTCACGCGCCATCCATCCGGAGATCCGGCCAGTTTTGGGACTGACGGTGAGGATGACCGTGGGGAAGTACCGTACGAAGTGCTGGAAAATGACAGCCATATTTTCGTGACCGTTGCTCTGCCCCCCGATCCGGTAAACGCCCCATATGCAGACATCCAGTCGAACGTGGTGCGCATCTGCATTGATGACCGCACAACGGTGATAAACCTGAGCCACCGGATAGATGTTATCCATAGTACATACCGGGTGCACCGGGGTGTCATGGATATTACTCTCAGAAAAGTGCCACAATACTAATTCATTTTTTTTTTAAATTCGCGAAAAATTATGCCAGTTTCCAGACACCGACATCGCTACCGTTAAATTCAATCCTGACCACGGTATTGTCGGCAGTTAGGGAATCCGGCACTTCATAGATCAGGTACCCGTCGATAGCGTTGCTCTGGCCAGGGTAAAGGAACGCATACTTCGTTCCATGCGAATACCCGAAATCTTCAACATATTCTGATCCGGTGAGGGTGGACTGGTACTGCATCTCCGTGATTTGGGTTATTGTTACCTCGTTTTTGATTGATTTGGCCGGCAGGCTATGACCTGCATAGATCGGGTATTCTGTCCCGCCATAAAGGAGATGGATCTTGTCAGTAGTTGGCGGCCAGACCCGGGTCTTGCCGTTATTGACCATATCGATAAAAATGAAAAGGAACTTGTACCCATCACGGGCTTTCTGGGTATAGTAGTGATTATCAAAATTGTTATGCCACTGGTAGGTATCATTGATCCAATACCGGTATACCGTACATTCGCTTATCACATCCCCGCTCCCAAAAGTGAATGGCTGTTTAAGTTTCAGTGCATCAGGATACAGATTGGCAGGTGTCGTTGGAGCTGGCGTTGTCACAGGCAGTGCCGGTGTCACCATGATGGGACCAGTGGTTATAAGAGATGTCACGGGTACCGCAGATGACGACCCGGCTGCTCCATGACTTCCTCCAAATTGTGGCAGAACAACAAAAATAATCGCGGCGGCAATGACCAGTATCACTACAATCCCGGCAAGGAACAGCACCGGACTTTTCTTCCTGNNCCGGAAATAATTGTGGGGTCTGTTCTGAACCAGCGGGTGGCTGCGATGGCAACACCGTAGTGGTGTCCGAAACCTCATGCATGACCGCGCTCCCACATTACTCACAGAACGTTACCCCTTCTGATAATTCGGCTCCGCACGAATTGCAGAACTTTTTTCCCATAAAATGTATGATCAACTTTCGGCGATAAAAAAAGGTATGGGCATTGACCTGCACAACAGGTTTAAAAAATTTCGGGGATGAGGACGCTTGTGTGACAGGCTGTGTTTCACGGGAATCAAATACCTGATCTAGGTCAGTGATCCAGACCCGGTCACCTTTGCTTCCATTATCCACGATGTCTGGTATTGATATTGATATACCAGGATCCCATTTACGGGAAGGCATTGGGGGTAGGAACAGCAGGTGGAGGGAGAACGGGAAGAACGTGTGTCACCTGCGGCGTGGTCAGCAGAGGCGGGGGTGTCCCTGGTATCGGAACGGGTGTGGTAGTGGGGACTGTTGGTTGAACACATGCCGTCACAGCAGCACAGAGGATTGCCAGGAGAATGACCATACGTGGAGCGATCTTCATACGTTATCCTCTCAGTTCACAGGTAAATACCTGATCCACACGATTATCAGCATGTATTTTTGAGGCGCCTGAAAAAAGAATAATCTTTTAAAAAAATATTAACCCATGCGTCAGGACTGAAAAAATTAAACCCTGACCGGAATATCCGCAGGTATCCAGTCAGTAACCGATTTTCTTCCGGATTTATACTCGTGGAACTGCCGGAGGGAGACCGTAAGATCGCGTGTGAATGCAAAATAGCCAATCTGTGTTGTCCGACAGAGTTTCATCGCCATATCCATCAGCCCCCGGGGATCCGGGCGTGCCTCGCCAAGCCAGATATGGAAAATATTTCCACCATCGACAATCGGGAAGAAGACATGTTCGATCTCCATGCGTTTAGTAAGCGGGACATCAGCCCCCGGTGCGACATGGGTGCCGTTCGTGTAATAGATCGGCAGATCCCGGGTCTTGCCCAGTCCTTCAAGCCCATACTCAATGTCGCCTTTGATTACTTTTGCCGCAAAATCATGGTATCGCTTATCGATCAGATCGGCAACAGCAAACCTCTGCCCGGTCGTCTCTGCCGGTGTCCGGGCAAGAGCAATCGTCATATTGTTTTTCCGTGAAAGCTCACGTGCATAGATCTCCATCTCCGTCATCGCCCGGATGGCAAGTTTGAACGCTGCTTTTGATTCATGCAGCTGCTGACCGGTGTGATGCTGCACCATCTCGTTGACCCCAACGACACCGATCGTGTACACCAGTCCTTCCAGGTCCACGGCAATTGCCCCCCGNNTATTTGGATCCTTGGGGCGCTGCATGGCAAACGGCATCCGTCCGCTTGCCCGGATATTGTCCATCCAGCGGCGTTTGATCTTGAAGAGTTCGATCGCCACATCCATGAGCGCTCGGAGTTCCGCAAAAAGGCGGTTATCATCGCCTTCGGCTTTATACGCCGCACGGGGACAATTCACCGAGACGACCTGCCATGAACCCATCGAGAAGTGCTTGCCATCCTCAAATATGAGTTTTTTATCAAAATCCGAGTCCTCATCTGCGATTGCGGAGAACTGGTAGGCGCAGCACTNNGGTATTCGGGCAGCTGGTTGTCATAATAAGGGGTACCAAATTTCGATGCGAGCTCAAATGTCATGAGGTAGAGATCCTCGTAGGTAGGAAGATCCGGGTTTTTCCGGTTGAAATCTTCCCGCTCGGTCATGAAGTCAGGCTCGATGGAGATCTCCGGCTTGGGGAAATTGAACGGTTTGCCCCAGTAATCCCCTTCAAGCATCACTTCCATGAGTGCTTTGAAGAGAAGCCGGACTTCCCGCTCAAACTCGCCATACGTCCGTTTCGGAGCCGATGTACCATCCCAGACTTTTCCTTTATAGACGCAGGGTTTATCGCGCCAGAGATTCGGAACGCCCGGAGAGAGCTGCACGGACGAGAACACCAGCTGTCCGCCCCTGGCAACCATCATCTGGGTCATCTCGTACACGAACATCTGGACCAGCTGTTTGATCTCTCCGTATTCCATCCCTTCACAAAACGGCGCAAGGAAGGTGAGGAAATTATAGTATCCCTGCCCGCCGGCAAAGTTTGTCTGCGCCGACCCGAGGGCCTTGACCGCGTGGAGGATCGCGACCTCGGCACGTTTCGCGGGACCTGCTACAGATGCCTTGGTCCCGTTCCCGTCAGGCATCAGCCCGTAGTAGAAGAAGTAGCGAAGGTCCCAGTCCTGGCAGAACGG
>PNBP01000092.1 GCA_003136075.1 Methanoregula sp.
ATGATGATCACGTCCACCAGCCCGGCAAGCCGGCGTAGTGCATGCGCAATCTGGCCATGAGCGTCCTCACCCTGCACTGCGGTCGGCGATATAACGATCTCGACCGGGAACCTCCGCTCGATCACGATCCGGATATCATGGATGACCGCGCCGGTTTCGGACGTGACCACACCAATTCTATGAGGATACTGCGGAAGGGGGCGTTTCCTCTCTGCCGCAAAACACCCTTCCTGTGCAAGTTCCTTTTTCCACCGTTCCACAAGCAGGTATTTCTCGCCAAGCCCCGCTTTCTCAATTGCTTTTGCCTGCAGCTGGTATGTCCCATGCGGGGCATATGCCCTGACCGATCCGGTAATAATCACGTCCATACCGTCCTCCGGGTCAAACATGAGCCGGTCTGCATCCGAACGCCACATCACGCATTTGATGACCGCAGCAGTGCTCCCGTTCTCCCCCTGTTTCTCTGACAGGGAAAAATACCGGTGCCCCCGGGCATGATGCGTATAATTGGTAATCTCTCCCTGAACCCGGATATCCTGCAGCCGTTGGTCATCAAAAAGACCCCCGATGATCCGGGACAGTTCGGTGACGGATAGTGGAGTAACAATCCTGTCTTCCGGTTTTTCAGGAGTGTAAAACCATTCCATTAACAAGTATTATGCATAAAGCGCTTATCAAATAGTATTATGGTATCCTTTGGTGTCTCGAGCATGTTTTTTCACGAGTACACCAGCGATGAAATTTTCTCGTTTGCAAGCCGGGCAGGGCTTGATGCACTGGAATTCTGGCTGGAGACCCCACACTTCTGGCTCCGGAATCTACCGGTGCAGGAGGTTGTTGAGAGCCGGCACCGGCACCTGTGCATCACCACGCTCAACGTCCATACACCGGTCCTTGACCTGAATCCCTGTTCCATTAACCCGGACGTCGCGGCAGTATCGGTCATGTCTGCTATACGATCCATATCAATAGCCGAATCACTCGGTGCCCGCATCCTCACGGTCCACCCGGGCAGGCGTACTGCAAAACGCCCTCCCGGGAAAGCGGATGAAGAACGGTTCCGGACATATATTGCCACCATTCGGGAGGCAGCCACAGGAAATCATATCAGGATTGCCATGGAAAACATGGAAGCGCAGGTAAATTCCCTTCTTTGTACACCGGAAAAGATGCGGGAAGTCCTTGACGACGAACCATGGTTGTTCTTTACCTTTGATACTGCACATGCACTCGGACAGTCGGAAAACGAAGCGATGCGGTATATTGATCTCTGCTCAGACCGGCTGGTCAATGTACACATCAGCCGGGCTGATGGAAACAGACTTCACCTGCCACTCGATCAGGATCCGGTTATTGCACGGCTACTGGCGTCACTTGGGGACCACGATTTCTCCGGCAGCCTGATACTGGAGATTGACGATCTCAACTTCTCCCGATCACTGTCCGTGGATGAAAAGATCGCGATTCTCCAAAGGGATTCCGCATTTATGCATAAATGCATGGATTAATCGCTGGGTTTATGTAATCTCCCCTCGAATAAGATCGTGTATCAGCATCTATGAACCATATCGTACACTATGCCTTCACCCGGCGTGAATTGAGATGATAGAGGACATTTTTGGGGTTTTGCTTTTTGTCCTGTCTATCATTCTGTCTGCATTTTTTTCAAGCTCAGAAGTTGCCCTGATCTCGATTACCCGGGCCAAAGCACGGACGCTCCTGAATGAAGGCAGACCCGGTGCAAAGGCTCTAGCCGCTTTAAAAGAATCACCTGCACACCTGCTGACGACAATCCTTATCGGCAATACGGTTGTCAATATCGCCGCTGCATCCATTGCGACGGCTATCGCACTCCGCATGTTTGGAGATATTGGTGTTGGTATCGCCACGGGATTTGTGGTCATTGTGCTTTTGGTCTTTGGGGAGATCGGCCCGAAGATCTATGCAACGAGAGCATCTGACTCCTATGCGCTCACTGTCGCCCCCGTCATCCTGTTCCTGGCAAAGATTTTCTCTCCGTTTATCTGGTTTGTCGAGCGGGTGAGCCCGTCTTTAGGAATTGGCAAGGAAACTTCAGAGCCGGCAGTGACAGAAGAGGAGATCAAGGAATGGATCGATGTGGGTAAGGAAGACGGAAGCATAGAACAGGGCGAACAGGACATGCTCTATTCCGTACTTGAGTTTGGCGATACCACTGCCCGTGAGATCATGACACCCCGTGTGGATGTCGTGCTCATGGAGGACACCACAACCATCGATGAGGCAATCCGGATCTTCAGCGAAACCGGGTTCTCCCGAATTCCGGTGTATCATGAGCAGATCGACAACATCACCGGTGTCCTGAATGTCAAGGACGTCTTTGCTGCGACAGTCTCCAAGAGAAAGGATCTCTCTCTCAAAGAGATCATGTATGACCCGACCTTTGTTCCCGAAACAAAAAAGATCGATGATATGTTAAAGGAACTGCAGGTGCACCGTGTTCAGATTGCGATCGTTATCGACGAATACAGCAGTTTTGTCGGCATCGTTACGGTTGAGGATATCTTAGAGGAACTTGTCGGGGACATCATGGATGAATTTGACAAGGAGGAGCCGGATATCCAGAAGATCTCCGATGGTGTGTATGTGCTCGATGCCCAAATGTGGGTAGATGATATTAACGAGCGCCTGGAACTTAACCTGCCCACCGATGAATCCTATGAAACGGTTGGAGGGCTGTTGATCGACCGGCTCGGTCATATTCCCCAGCACCCGGGTGAGAAAGTGGAGATCGAGGGGGGAAGAGTGACCCTTGTCGTGATCCAGATGCATGGCCGACGGATTGTTAAGATAAAATGTATTGCCCGCAACGGGAAGGACCAGAAGGACTCCGGCACCCGGTAATGATAAAAAATGAGAAACTCATGACTAAACGCATCGCAGTGATCGCATCCGGCAGAGGATCAAACTTTCAGGCAGTCATTAATGCGATTGCAGCCCGGAAGATCCCTGCGGTCTGTGCAGCCCTGATTACCGACAACCCAAAAGCCTATGCAATTGAGCGTGCCAAAAAGGCACATATTCCTGTCAGGGTCATCGATTACCATTCATTTCCTTCGCGTGAGGTTTATGAACGGGCATTGTTTTCTGCGATGCAGCGCCTGGATCCAGACTTGTTTGTTCTTGCCGGCTATATGCGCATCGTCGGAAACGAGATCGTCAGGGCATTCAACGGCAGGATGATCAATATCCACCCGGCACTTCTTCCCAGTTTTACCGGGTTGCATGCCCAGCAGCAGGCAATTGTACATGGTGTAAAAGTTGCCGGGTGCACCGTGCATTTTGTTGACGAAAGTCTTGATGGCGGTCCCATTATTCTCCAGCATTGCGTACCGGTTCTGGATAGCGATGACGAGGATACCCTTGCAGAGCGCATCCTCCACTACGAACATATCTGCCTGCCCGAAGCGATCCGGCTGTTCTGCGAGGAACGGTTGGTAATTGATGGCCGAAAAGTCATTGTCCGGTAACATCCATTTCTGGTATGGGCCTTCTGGCACACCGCTCCTTTTTTATCTGGCACGATAATACTACCGGCAACCGGATGCCGGGAGGCTGGCATTGAAGGAACGATCAAAGAATTCCTCGACAAAAAAGATCGCGCTTGAACGGATTGCTATCCTGTTTGAACAGGCAGGAGCGGTTTTTTCACATTCCCCCGCACAAAGCAACCGCTACGTGGAACTTGCCCGGCGGATTGCCATGCGGCAGCGGGTACGGATTGACGTTAAGTTCCGCCGGCAGTACTGCCATCACTGCTATGCCTTCCTCGTCCCCGGGAAAAATATGCGGGTGCGGGTGCACAGTGGCCATGTTTCTGTCACCTGCATCACCTGCAAAAAAACAACACGTTACCGGGTGGAAAAACACGATGATAAAAAAAACTGATCAATCAATGCAGGATTTGAAACCGACCGTCTGGATCGGCAAACAGGGTAGCAGCGCTACCATGATAGAAGAGATAGTCGCGCAGCTGAAAACACGAAAAACGATCAAAGTGAAATGGCTCCAGAACACCCAAGTCGATCCGGAAGCAATTGCAAAGGAAGCCAACGCAGTGCTCATTGAAGTCCGCGGGCGCACGATGGTGCTTTCTGAGCGCAGGAAACTTTCAAAAAATTAACCTGATTTTTCTCCGGTATGACGGCAACTGATTCTAGAAATATATAAAAACCTTATCCACTAATAGGTATAGACTGTTAATTGGTATTCAACAGTGAGGAATTTAGATGACAACAGTATATGATGTCCCGGCTGACCACCTCATCCGGCAGGTTGCCGAGGAGTTAAAAAAACATAAAGAAGTGACTCCTCCGGCATGGGCTGCCTTTGCGAAGACCGGGACCCATAAAGAGATGCCGCCCGAAGACCCCGACTGGTGGTTTATCCGGGCAGCCGCAGTGTTGAGGCGCGTCTATATTGACGGCCCGCTGGGTGTCGAACGAATGCGGAGTTTTTACGGCGGAAAAAAGAACCGCGGTTCAAAGCCCAATGCATTCAGGAAAGGAAGTGGATCGATTCTCCGGAAGTCTCTCCAGCAGCTGGAAACGCTTGGTTTCATTCTCCATGACAAGACCGGGCGCAAAGTGTCCCCCGCCGGCATGGCGTTCCTGGACAAGGTTGCAAGAGAAGTTTCCCTTCATCCTCCGGCACCAGTGCCCAAAAGGGTAAAAGCAGTTGTTGAAGAACCCAAGAAAGCTGAAGGCAAGAAGTCCGAAGGCAAGAAGGGTAAAGTCGAGAAGACTGACGATGCAAAAGGCGAGAAAAAGCCTGCCGCAAAGAAGTCTGAAGGCAAAAAAGCAGAGAAGTCTGAGGCGTGAAATCCATGCACCGGACAAAAATTGTGCATACAACATAAAAAGTGAGGTGTATCCATGGGAGACGACGAGCTCAGTGAAATCCGACAGAGAAGGATGGCCCAACTGCAGCAGCAGGCGCAAAACCAGCAGTCAATGCAGGCAGAGCTTGAGCAGCAGGAGCGTGTCAAGTCTCAGATCCAGATGGTTCTTATGCAGGCTCTCGAACCAAATGCACGGGAGCGCTTAAACACCATCAAGCTGACCAAGCCGGAATTTGCCGGCGCCGTGGAACAACAGCTTGTGCAGCTCGCCCAGAGCGGGCGTCTCAAGCAGAAGATAACGGATGCACAGCTCAAAGAACTGCTCCGGCAGATCGCGCCGGCCAAGCGGGATTACTCAATCACACGCAAGTGATGAAAGCAGGAGTGCTTTACAGCGGCGGGAAGGACAGTTCCCTTGCAGCAATAATGCTGGGTACGTATTATGAGGTCGAACTCAACACGTTTGTGTTTGACCCGGCCCGCTTAATCCCCACAATAGAAACGGCGGCAGAATCTCTGGGGTTTCCTTTGAAAAAACGAGTGTTCAATGAAGGGTTGAAGAACGAAATGGTCGATCTGGTGGTTTCCTGCGGATATCCGAATGATGCGATAAACCGTGTACACCGGATTGCTGTTGAAACCCTCTGCAATGAGTATACCGTTGTCGGTGACGGTACCCGGTTCAATGACCGGGTGCCGATGCTGACCCGGGCAGAGGTACAGAGTCTTGGCAACCGGACAGGGAGTTCGTATGTACGGCCCCTGCTTGGTTTTGTCAAGCCGGAAGTCGACCGTCTCGTTGAACGGTTTCTTATCGTGCAGTATGGGGAAACCGGAACGATTGCAAATGGCGATTACGAATCCGAACTCAGGGACGCGATCCGTGCACGCGGGATCGATACCGCGTCCCTGTTTCCGGCGCACCATGACCAGTCACTGGTTGTGGGGAGAAAGGCAAACTGATATCAGGTGAACATCATGAGTAAATTAAGCAAAGGAAGAAAAATTCGGCTGGCAAAAGCATGCGACCAGAACCGGCGTGTGCCCCAGTGGGTAACCATCAGGACCAAGCGCCACGTTGTTTCGCACCCGAAAAGGCGGAACTGGCGGAGAAGCACGCTGAAGGTGTAAGTTATGGCAGAAAAGATGCAGGAGCACATCTATATTATCCCCCTTCGGGAAGCACGCAGGATGCCCCGGTGGAAGCGGGCGAATGGTGCAATCAAGGATATCCGGAAATATCTTGCCAAGCACATGAAGAGCGAGGAAGTGAAGCTTGACCAGGGTATCAATGAAAAGGTATGGAGCCGGGGTAGCCAGAAGCCGCCATCAAAAATCCGGATCCGTGCCATGAAGATGGAGGACGGGCAGGTTCAGGCGGAACTTGCACCGGAATCGTAACAATATGGAACGTACAATCACGTTTGGCGGAGACCCGAACATCGGGGTTTTTTCCCGGGTTATTGGCGATATTGCCATCATTCCCCCGGAATCACCCCCTGATTTCCGGGATGCAATAAAATCTGCACTTGATGTCGAACTGGTAATAACAACAATTCAGGGGAGTGCGATTATCGGCTCCCTTGTAGCCGGTAACAGCCGGGGGATTATTGTCTCCGGGCTGGTCACCGAGGACGAACTTGCGGTACTGTCCGAGCACCGTGAGGTAATGCTTCTTACCGAGTCAATGAATGCGGCAGGGAACGTGATCATGGCAAACGACCGGTTTGCCGCTGTGCACCCGGACATGCCCGCAGATCTGGCAAAAGAGATCGGGGAATTTCTTGGAGTCGATGTGATTTTCCTGACACTCGGCGGGGTAAAAACGGTCGGTATGGCCGGGGTAGCCACAAACAAGGGAGTAATCGTGCACCCGCGGGCACATGCGTCAGAGATATCCCGTCTTGAAGCAGTAGCGCAGGTTCCCGTCGGAACAGGCACGATCAACATGGGCAGCGGCCTTGTCGGCACCGGGCTTTTAGTGAACGAGCGGGGATATATTGCCGGTAATGCAACAAGCGGATTTGAGCTTGGCAGAATTGAAGATGTATTTGGATTTCTGGAGTGAGTATCATGGTGATGCAGAAGTTTGAGGTAAAAGGAACATTCCTGATGGGCGAAGACTGGATGCCATACACGAAGGTGATTGCGGCACCAAATGAAAAGCAGGCGCAGGAGCGCACGTATACGGTTCTTGGCAGCAAGCACCGGTTAGAGAGACGCTATATCAAGATCGATGGCGTAACACCTGTAAAGGGCGAGTAACACTTTTTCTGATGTCCCGGTGAGTTCACCGGGATCCGGGATCGTGTTTTTTTTCGTTTTTTTTAGAATTGTTTTTCGTTCCGATGCCCGGACGTTCAGGTTTTTTTCCGGAATGGATATTTCAGACTCTTTAACAGGTGTATTGTTTCACTGTTGGCTCCAGAGTGTATTTTCAAGCCATGAGTGATGCCAGCACAATACCGGATACAATGGTGATTACCTGAATTTTTTCTGACTCTCTGTTCGTTGTTTATGCACAACCAGTGTGCCTGAACGTGACCTGCAGGAACCTGGCTGTGTCGTCCTCTCCACCCACAATGATGTATTTATGCTGTTAACGGACATACATATCAGGAGAAAGAACAGATCGATATTCATAAAAAAAGCGGTGGGGAATTTTGGCAAATAAAAACGAACCAATGGATCAGCGTGAACTCGAAACGCTCCAGTATTACCTGAAAGAATACGGACAGCAGGCAGAGATCTTTGCCGGCCAGCTGGACCTTATGGAAAATGGCAGGATGGAAGCCCTTGCCGCGATTGAAGCACTCGAATCTCTGGCAACCTCAAAAGATGGAACAGTCCTTCTCCAGATCGGTGGCGGTGCAAGCCTCAAGGCAAAAGTACAGGAACCGGAAAAGGTTTTGTTAAATATTGGCTCTGACGTGATTGTCGAGAAAACAAACACCGACGCCATCGAGTATCTTAAGGATCGGATCACGGAGATGGAAGCCTCACAGAAGAAAGTCGCCGAAGCGCTCAACCGCCTGCGTGGCCAGATGAACGAGATCGCAAAACGGATCGAGAGCGGTTACCAGCAGGCGATGTCATCAGGGCACCCCTCCACAGAAGATCAGGAATAAACCGGAGCACATTTTTTCATGTTCGGGGGTCTTAAGGAACGGTTAAAGGCAGTCCGGAACCGGCTGGAGAGCAGCATCCAGGGTGCCGAAGTTCCTGCCGTCCCCGGCTCAACGGGATCTTCAGGTAATCCAGTCACGTCACCTGCTGCAGAGACCACGGTAAAAAAAATACCTGCTGCTTCATCTCCCACGTTTGTTGATAAAGTTAAAATTCTCATCCGTGACCGGGAACTTATCGTATCAGAAAAAGATCTCTTGGATGCACTTTCAGAACTTGAACTGATCCTTCTGGAAAGTGATGTCGCTCTCCCGGTAACTGATGCGATCATCTCTCATGTAAGAGATGTTCTTGTCGGCAAACACCGGAAAATCGGGGAATCGGTTAACGGGCTGGTTGAGGATGCCCTGAAGTCTGCATTGCTTGATGTACTCGGCACCGGCTTTGACCTCACGGCATATATCCGGACGCATCCCCATCCGGTCCGGATCCTTTTTACCGGGGTGAATGGGACCGGCAAGACGACTACGGTTGCAAAGATCGGTGCATACTTAAAAAAACAGGGTTTCACGGTTGTTATCGGTGCCGGGGACACGTTCCGTGCCGGTGCCATTGAACAGATCGATGTACATGCGCAGCGCCTTGGTATCAAGATCATCCAGCACCAGGCAGGAGCAGATCCCTCTGCCGTGCTCTTTGATACCGTCCAGTATGCCATCTCGCACAAGATTGATGTGGTGCTTGCCGATACCGCGGGCAGGTTCCACACAAAGACAAACCTGATGAGCCAGCTCGACAAGATCAAACGGGTAATGAAACCGGATCTCGTGATCTATGTCGATGAAGCCATTGCGGGCAACGATGCGGTGATACGGGCAGCAGAATTTGAAAAGACCGTTGGCGCCGATGCGGTGGTACTTACAAAAGCGGACATGGATTCACGGGGTGGTGCCGCGATATCAATTGCGCACACGATTGGAAAACCGCTCATGTTTCTTGGCGTGGGGCAGGGGTATGATGACATTATCCCGTTTTCGCCAAAGGATGTCGTTGAGGAACTTCTGGGAAGTGATGTCTGATGCTTGACGGTCTTTCAACGTCGTTAAAAGACGCACTCAAAAAACTTGCCGGAAAAGCGGTCGTTGACCGTGCTGCGGTTGATGAACTGGTAAAAGATCTCCAGCGGGCGCTCATTGGAGCAGATGTCAATGTCAAACTTGTCATGGAACTTTCAAAGGCGATCCGCACCCGGTCCCTTGACGAAGAACTGCCAAAAAATACCAATGTCCGCGAGCATGTTCTCCGTATTGTCTACCAGGAGCTCGTCCGGCTGATCTGGGCGTCCTCGGATGTAAACCTTGAACCCCAGACAATTCTCATGGCAGGACTGCAGGGCAGCGGTAAGACGACTACGACCGGAAAACTCGCCCGCTATTTCCAGAAAAAAGGCATGAAAGTCGGCGTTATCTGCGCTGATACGTTCCGCCCGGGTGCATACGACCAGCTTTTTACCCTTTGCCAGAAGATCAATATCCCCTGTTTTGGTGATCCAAAGGCTACAGATGCCCGCAAAATCGTCAAGGAAGGTCTTGCTGCCTATAAAGANNGGAAATTATCGACCTGAATATGATCACAAAAGCGACACACCGCTGGCTGGTTATCGATGCGGCTCTCGGCCAGCAGGCAAGCGAGCAGGCACGGCGGTTCCATGAGGCAATCGGGATTGACGGTGTCATCATCACCAAGATGGACGGGACGGCAAAAGGCGGCGGTGCGCTTTCGGCCGTCGCGGAAACCAAGAGCGGTATCGTCTTTATCGGCGCCGGGGAGACAATCGAAGATCTCGAGCGGTTCGAATCCGACGGTTTCATCTCCCGTCTTCTCGGGATGGGTGATCTCCGGGCGCTGATGGAAAAGGCCGGGGAAGCCATAAAAGCGGAGGATATGGATGTCAACGCGATGATGAAGGGTAAGTTTACCCTCCGTGACATGTATCACCAGCTTGAAGCGCTCAACAAGATGGGGCCGTTAAAGCAGATCATGAGCATGCTGCCGCTTGGCAATATGGAACTTCCTGAAGGCGTGTACGATGTGACCAGCACAAAGATGGTGCGGTACCGGATCATCATGGACTCGATGACTTCTTTTGAACTGGATGACCCGGCGCTCATCAACAGTTCGCGGATGCAGCGGATTGCACGGGGAGCAGGTGCTACGCCGGATGAAGTGCGGGAACTGTTAAAATATTACAAGATGATGCAGCGCACCCTGAAAGGACTGAGGGGAAGTACCGGTGGAAAATTCAACATGCAGCGCATGATGAAGCGTTTCTCCGGAATGCAATAACATGACCTCGTTTGCCATTGTCGGGCACCTTGCCCGTACTGACGGGGGATTTTCCTTAAACGATCTTCCGGGCGCCGGAAGAATGGATGTGCTGTGCCGGTGCGTGAATGCATCGATGTTTCTCTCGCACGATCTCAGAAAAGATGTGGATTGCTACCTGATTCTCTGCGGAGAGCCCAAAGGACTTAAGACCCTACGATTCTGTGGTGCGGAGATCCGGTNNCCGGTCGCTTTCCCCGGATGAACGGAGCGCAGGAGCGCTCATCAAAAAAGCGCTTGACACGGTCTGTGGCAGTGAGTTCCGTGAGGCGGCACCGGGTGTGTATATCAGGAATGGCGGGCTAGCCCGACTCATGGGGGAACATACATTTGCCATACTGGACGAGAAGGGGACAGATGTCCGCACGACTGCAGCTCTTCCCGATGCATTTCTCCTGTCCGATCACCTGAATTTTACCGGAGAAGAAGAAGCACTCATTGCCGGATGCCCGCGGTATTCGGTCGGGCCAACGTGCCTGCACGCGGATCATGCAATTACCGTGCTCCAGAACGAACTTGACCGGAGGATATGAACATGGACATACACGAACAGGTAACACAGATCATTTCCTACGGGGACTGCTGCGATCACTGCCTCGGGCGGTTCTTTGGTAAGCGCTCACATGGGCTCACCAATGATGAACGCGGGCGGGGGCTCCGGATTACCCGGGCACTCGCAGAAAACCAGCCCTACGCACCATTTGCCGGCACCTGCTGGGTGTGCGGGAACTTCTTCGATAATGTGCCCGAATGGGCAGAAAAAGTCGTTGCAGCGTTTGAGGGCATTGAATATACCACATTTCTCGTTGGTTGCCGGGTGCCGCCGCTGATTGCAGAAAATGAAGAGATGGTCTGGAGCGATCTTACGCTCGCTGAACCCGAGCCGTTCAAGTCAGAGGTAAACCGGGAAGTGGGAAAAGCGGTTTCTCTGATTACGGGAAAAACCGTTGATTTCAAAAAGCCGGACCTTGTTGCGATCCTTGATGTTGCCGGGAATAGTGTTGAAGTGCAGATCAACTCGGTCTTCTTTTATGGCAGGTACCGTAAATTTGAGCGCGGCATCCCCCAGACCCACTGGAATTGCCGGACCTGCAAAGGTGCCGGGTGCGAGAAGTGCAACTTTACGGGAAAGCAGTATCTGGATTCGGTTGAGGANNATCGGACGTCCGGTCATCGAGGCGTTTGCCGCGGAAAATGCTGTTCTCCACGGCGCCGGGAGGGAGGATATTGATGCACGGATGATCGGTACTGGCAGGCCGTTTATTCTGGAAGTTGTCGCACCGAAAAAGCGGGAAGTGGATCTTTCTGCACTGGAAGAAGCGATCAACCGGAGTGCAGATGAACGGATTTCCGTGTCCATCATGCGCTGGAGCGAACGGACGGAAGTGGAAACCCTTAAATCCAGTAAAGCGCATAAAAAATACAGGATCCTGGTCGAGGTTGAAGGTGCATTATCTGCGGAAGAGCTCGCAAATGCCCTCAAAGCCTTGAATGGCGTCACAATACAGCAGCGCACGCCCGAACGAGTCGCCCACCGGAGAGCAGACAAGACCCGTGAGCGAACAGTCCTTGATATCGAGTTCATTGAAGAACAGGACGGCAGATTTGTTGTCGAAATTCTCGGCGAAGCCGGCCTCTACATCAAAGAACTTATATCAGGCGATCAGGGAAGGACACACCCAAGTCTTGCCGAGATCCTGAATCGATCAGCGCACGTCACCAGCCTTGATGTCGTGGAAGTCGAAGGAACAAAGGAGGGAGAATAACTATGGCACATCACAATGGACCAAGAAAAAAGACCCGATATAAGTATAAAAAAGAATTACGACAGCGTGGACTGCCACCGGTCACCTCCGTCATCCAGAAGTTTGAGCCCGGTGACAAGGTTCACATCGTTGTGAATCCCAGCATCCAGAAAGGGATGCCGCACCGCCGTTTCCATGGATTGACCGGAACAGTTATTGGCCAGCGCGGTCGTGCGTGGATGCTCACCATTAAGGATGGCAACGCAGAAAAGACCGTCATTGCGCGACCACAACATCTAAAAGCGCAAAAGTAAACTCATTGTCAGGTGATTGGCATGAAAGTAAAGGGTATACTTAGCGAAGAGAGGGTAACATTGCCAGAACTGCGTACTGTACTTTTGGGTGTAGAATCCGAACGGATTGCTGCCGAAAAAGAGTTGTCGTACGAGTTCAGGCGCAGTATGGAGCATGTCAATCAGCTTGCAAAGACCACGCCAGAAAAATCCCAGGATCTCGTTGATCACCTCCTTAAACTGGAGAAGATGAAGCCTGAGATCGCCTACCGGATCGCAAATATCATGCCAAAGAGCCGGGATGAAGTACGGGCGATCTTTGCAAAAGAGCGGTATACGCTGGTTCCTGAAGAGATCGACGCAATCATCGAACTTGTGAAGACACACTTCTGAGGTGTGATGATGAAAGCGGAGAAAAAAGAGGTCAATGCGATCGTACTGGATGTGCTCATGAAGGGGCACCCGGAAGATCCCCGTCCCCCTTTTAAACGAGAACCTCTTGTCCAGGCAATGGGGCTTGAACAGTTCAAACTCTTAGAGCTGGTGCCAAAATCTGTGGTGGTAATCAACCTCTACGATAAGGTCTATATCGGTGACGCAGAGCGGGATAAGATCGAACGCGTGAAGCGCCGGATCAGCTATGATGACCTGACACCAACCGCACGGGGTGAATTGCCATTTGTCATTGAGCAGATTATAAAAGAGCGCGAACCGGAGTTTGTCGCGTTCTTCAACAAGTCGATCTCGATCACGCCAAAACTGCACATGCTCCATCTCCTGCCCGGTATCGGCAAGAAACTGATGTGGGAGATCCTTGAAACCCGGACGAAAAAACCGTTTGACAGTTTCGCGGATATTTCTGCGCGGATTAAAGCCATCCCGCACCCGGAGAAGATGATCCAGGCCCGAATCCTTGAAGAGCTGCAGGATAAAACCGTTAAATACCACGTATTTACCTCGTCATGAAAGCGTACCACGACCAGCATTTCCTTGTGGACCAGAATGCCGTGCAACGCATTGCCGCTCTTGCCGATGTTTGTGGCAAACAGGTTCTGGAGATCGGGCCGGGCAACGGGGCACTGACCCGTGCCCTGCTCGACCGTGGTGCGATCGTCCATGCGGTAGAGCTGGACGGGATACTGTGCGAAGATCTCAATGACCGTTTTTCTGATGAGATCCGTAAGGGTACCCTGACCGTTTTACAGGGTGATGCAACCCGGTGCGAATTTCCTTCGTTTGAATTGGTGGTGTCCAACCTCCCCTATTCGGTCTCGTCAAAGATTACGTTCCGGCTGCTCGATATCGGGTTTGAAGTCGGTGTGCTGATGTACCAGAGCGAGTTTGCCCGGCGGATGGTGGCAAAGGTGGGCACAAAAGACTGCGGGCGGCTGTCGGTGATGGTGCAGACATACGCAGCTGTACAGCAGTGTTTTGAGCTTCCTCCATCCTGCTTTTCGCCAAAGCCACAGGTGCACTCGATGGTGTTAAAGATCTTTCCTCGCCCTCCTATCTTTCCCATCGACGATCGACAGCGCTATGCCAATGTCGTGCGGGCGCTGTTTTCCCACCGGAGAAAGACCGTGCGAAACGGCCTGAAAGGATCATCGGGGATGCTTGATCATGACTGGGTGGAACGGGTGCTTGCCCTCCTCCCCGGTGAGATCCTGTCAAGCCGGCCCGAGGCGTTGTATCTTGAAGATTTTGCGACAATCACAAATATCAAGTGAGATTTGCCTTTAACGCTTGCCGGTTGATCCCGTCGGATGGTTCACTGGCAGATCTTCATTCTGAAGGGATCACCCGTAAGTACCAGCTTTAATGATCACCTGCTGCAAGCATCCCGTTGGTATTCCCGGGATCAGGTAAGGGTGATGCAATCACTTTTCCCGCACGCTATCCTACCATTTCACTGATTATGCCAGTAAACCCCGATCAGGTGTATCAGCCGGAAGCGGACACCTATCTCCTGCTGGAAGCATGCCGTGCGGAAGTAAAACCCGGTGACCGGGTGCTTGAGATTGGCACCGGTTCCGGCGCCATAGCTGCAGAACTTGTGCAGAGGTGCGATATCCTCGCAACAGACCTCAACCCGCATGCGGTGCTCTGTGCCCGGCAGCAGGGTATTGAGGTTGTGCAAGGCGATCTCATGAGCGGGATACGGGGGACGTTTGACCTGGTACTTTTCAACCCCCCCTATCTTCCGACAAAAGCAGAAGAGCGGCTTGACGACTGGCTCGAATATGCCCTTGATGGCGGACCAACCGGGCGGGAGGTGATTGAACGGTTTGCCCATGATGTCAGGAGGGTACTGGCACCGGGGGGACGGATCCTGCTTCTCATCTCATCTCTTACCGGGCTTTTTGAGGTCCAAAAATTGTTTGCACGGTCCGGTTTTGTCGTCGCAGTCGCCAGACAGCAGACCGTTGAAGACGAAGAACTCTATGTGCTCCGGATTGTCACGGCAACCGGTTAGTTCCTCTGCTGCCGGGGCAATGATGATCATGATTGCCATGAAAAAATGGCCCGGAACGTCTCATCTATTTGTCCTAGGCAATCAGCCGGCGCCGCATCAGGTTGATGGAGATGACGCAGAAAAGTGCAGTTACTACCAAAATCCATGCAAGGCTGAAAAAAATCGTCCATGACAGGGTGGCGAGCGTGAACATACGGGCAATAATGACCAGATGGGTCAGCGGGAGCACCGCGAGCGCCCCGTACTGGAGGAACACCGGAAGAAGTGTCAGCGGGAAGAATGTCCCTGCAAAGAGCATCATGGGTGTGATGAGCAGGAACGATGGATAGTTGAGCGTATCGATACTTGGGGTGATCGCGGTAAAACACATAGCAATCCCGGCAAACAACATCCCTCCAAGAAATGCCAAAGGAATGACCAGCAGGGATAACGGCAGGGAGATCACGCCAAACCCGGCAAACACCGGGATCATCATCGTAACCGAGATCACGCTGCGGGTCGCCCCCCAGAGCAGTTCGCCGGCGATCACATCCTCAATGGTGAGCGGGGTGGCAATAATCGCGTCAAAACTCTTCTGGTAATACATCCGGACATAGGAGCCATACGTGCACTCAAAGAACGCTGAGTTCATGATCGATATCGCAAGAATCGCCGGGGCGATAAATTGAATGTAGGGAATACCGCCAATACCTCCGATATAGGTTCCAATGCCAAGACCAATCGCAAACAGGTACAGGAGCGCCTCAATAAACGGGGGGAAAAAGTTCACCTTCCATGTCTTGACAAACACTTCGAGGTTTCTCTGCCAGACTTTCCATGCCCGGCGGCTGATGTGGGGAACTGCCCAAAGGTGCTGCATGGCTCGCTACTCCCGCAGGGTCCTCCCGGTCAGTTTCAAAAAAACATCTTCAAGCGTCGCAGGGCGGGTGATCACCTTTCCGGGCTGGCAGTTGTCAAGGAGGGCACGGGCGATATCCCGGGCGGATTCGGTGGCGATCTGCACCATGTCTCCCGCGATCTCATATGATACCTTCATGTCGGCAAGGCATGCAAGTACGCGATCACTTTTTTCCACTTCGACGATCTCGCTGCCCACGTACCGCTGCACCAGATCCGCTGGCGTGCCCTCAACAAGGATCTTCCCGTTGTCCATGATCACCAGCCGATCGCAGAGCCGGGCGGCTTCATCAAGGTAATGCGTTGTGAGCACAATGGTGTTCCCCTGTGCCTGCAAAATTTTTAACCGTTCCCAGATAAGGTGGCGTGCCTGCGGATCAAGCCCGATGGTCGGCTCATCAAGGATGAGCAGTGACGGGTTGTTGACAAGTGCCCGGGCAAGGATGAGCCGGCGTTTCATGCCACCCGAGAGCTTGTCGATAAGTACATCACGTTTCTCCTCAAGCTGGACAAACGCGAGCAGATCTGCGGCCCGCTTTTTTGCTTCGGCCGGGGGGATATCAAAATACCGGGCATAGGTGACGAGGTTGCCAAAACAGGTAAAATCCGGATCCAGATTGGTCTCCTGCGGGACGACACCGATCTGCTGCTTGATCTTTGCGGGTGCTATATCCGGATCATTACCAAAGACCAGAAGAGTGCCCGATGTCCGGGGGGATACGCACTCAATCATCCGCATCGTTGTGGTCTTTCCCGCGCCATTGGGGCCAAGGAACCCGAACACCTCCCCTTTCTGCACCGCAAACTGTACGCCGTCCACGGCATTTATGGATTCAAACGTCTTCCGTAAATCGCGGGCTTCTATAACGGGAACCCTAGCGCTCACTTCGTGATCGGTGATTTGGCGGGTTTGCATAAAAACACTCATATTCCTGCGCTGAAAGGTAGGTCCCTGCTCCGGTTTTCCTCATCAAAAAGGTGACTTATATGGGAGCAGTCACTTCGCTCTTAACAAGTACCACACCGGCAATCAGCACCGCAAGCAGGGCAACGGTTGCAAACATCTGGAGCGCGTCCGTGGTTGCGACATTATAGACAAGGATGTGCCGCACCATGCCTGTGATGCCGGCAATAAGCAGTGCACGGACTTCTACGTGTTTTGTCTTGAAATAGACCATGACCGTTTCAAAGAGCACGATGATCGTGATGGTAAGGAGCAGTGAATAGATCACATTTACCAGACCATTTGCAAAATCGTGGCTAATGATCATGGTGACAATGAGCTGCCCTGCATCATAGATGGAGAATACGGCAATGATCGTGAGCATGACCGCGACGATCATATACAGCACCATCGGGATCAGGGCAAAAAATGCAGTAATATATTCTACTACCGTTTTATTGTCGGGCATAAAGGAAATCTCCTGAGTATCCTTTCATATGTTGGCTGATCCCGGCATTAAAAGATTGGTTACTACACAGCGCAGTCTTTTTAAAACATCCTTTTTACCTGCACCAAAATACCGGGAAACTATCTCTGGTGTTGTGATCCACCCGGTAAGATCAGTCCGACCTCGCAAGGCGATTGGGCCTGTATTATGGTTTGTTGAGTAATTCCCGTGCCCGTGCGGCAGCCTCTCGCACGTCAGAGAATGGATCAGCAGCACATGCAATGAGCGCTTCTTGTGCCCTCTTGTTACGGAGATGACCCAGCACTTCTGCAGCGCCGGCGCGGATCCGGAAATCTTTGTCCGAGAGGGACCTGATAAGGGGATTAACTGCCCGCTCGTCGTGCAACTTACGGAGTGCAACAATCGCTGCTGCCCGGACATCCGGTACCGGGTCATCAAGCAGGGGAAGCAGCGCAGGCACGGCATCCGCATCCTCCAGCCGCCCCAGCGCCAGTGCCGTCTCACCGCGGACAGCGGGATGCGCATCAGACAAGGCTGGCACAAGGTATGGCACGGCTGATGAGTTTCCTGATCTCCCCAGATCCCTGATCGCGGCAATCCGTTNNGTCATGGTGGCGAGCGCTGCGATCCGGGGAGCAGGGTTGGGATCCAGAGGTTCACGTGCGGGCATCAGCGATTGCACTCGTACCCGGACTCATACGCAGAGAGAACCTTTTTGGCAACATCCTCGCCGAGCCGGTCATGGATGAGGTGGAGAAAAGCCTCAATATCCTCCACCGCAAGGCACCCCATGCTCTCCTCTCCTTTTTCGATCCTGTCGGTGAGATAAGACAGTTCGTCATTACTTAACCGGCCGATTCGCTCGATAAAATCATCGCTGTCCTCGGAAAAATGATTGGAAACCGGCGGCAGTATGGAGTGGAACATATGACCTGACCCCGAGCAGGTGAGATCGCCGCATTCGGGCGCACATTTTTTCAGTATTTCGATATCCTTCTCGGTAAGTTCCCGTGGCATGGTTTTTGTCACTCCCTGCTATATTCTATTTGGTGTGATTGCTGTATATTTCTTGCAGATGCCCGTCCCTCTCCCCGTGTTGCCGTGCACAAAAATTGCCAAGAGGCTCAAACGAGCACCAAGGCACCGGCATGAAGCCCACTATTCGTGCAAAAAAAGACCGAAATGGTATCTCTTCCTTTATTGACCGTTGGGCCGGCATTATTTTTCTGGTTTTTTAACAAACGTCCTGGACGGGCACCGGTCACTGTCCCGATCAGCAAATACTTCCCCGTTGATCCGACATTCTCCGTGCTCTGCTGACCGGGGGATGTAACTTACACAATCACTGCAGAATGGCATATGAAAATCTGTAGTGCCGGTACTGAATAATGGTTTCGCGCTAAAAAAATGATGAATATCAGAAATATTTTTTCAGCCAGTTCCTGATGCCTGCAAAAATGCCATTATCGGAGCTGGATGAAGACCGTCTCTGTGGCCGGGGCTGCTGCGGTTGTGGGCGTGAACGTTCAATCGGGGGTGGATGCGAAATAGTCCGCCGGGGTGACGGTGCTTCCCGCTCGGGAATATCCCGGAC
This sequence comes from Methanoregula sp., assembly GCA_003136075.1. Classification (GTDB taxonomy): domain Archaea; phylum Halobacteriota; class Methanomicrobia; order Methanomicrobiales; family Methanospirillaceae; genus Methanoregula. Next base: position 18,805 of record PNBP01000092.1, read on the forward strand.
CATGGGTGTCGGTTCACTGGTATCTGCTTCAAAACCCCATGAGAACCCGACGTTGTATGCGTTTTCGTTCTGGCGGATCCAGTTGGCTGCCTTCATATAGCCCCGATCTTCCGATCTTTTGATCGTGTCCTGTATATCGAGCGTGAAATGGATCTCACGCTGGAGAGCAGTTAACTCTTCATACACATCATTTGGAACCTTGATCTTCTCCCTACTCATAGTTCTTCATATACCGTTATGCGGGGAAACGATATTTAATGCTTCCTTAACAAAATCGCCAGTTTTGTGGGTCATTTAGCGTAGGGAATGTATGAAATGATTAAAAATCGCCTCAGAAGAAGATTGATACTGTTTCAGGATCTATTGAAGCAGCGCTTAAAAAATATGGGGGAGCAGATAATGTCAAAAACAGTATTTCTGGATGATGATTTCCGGCGGATGGCCCGGACGGATATGGCAAAACTCCAGAGACTGATTGATGAAAAAAAATTTGGGATTCATGAGGTTTCCTATGGGGATAGAAAGGTCAAGGTTTCGATAAAGAAGAACGGGGATACCATCCAGGTAAAGATATTCCGTGTCAGTTAACGCATTTGAGGTTTACCTGCAGCCTCATGTTGAGATGTACAGTGCGGTGATGTTTGCTTTGGTATGGGAGACAGCTACCCGGATGTGGGGCGCTTCAAAATAACTTACTGCCGTGATGCGGAGACCGGAAAAGGTTTCTGATGTAACATTGGGATACCGTTGAATTGCTCATGCCAGGAGCATAATTCACGGTCTGGTCTCAGTACTTCTCCCATTTCAGACAGGACAATACCCCACAAAATGAGGGGGATTCAATAAACCTGACATATGGGAATTTTTTTAGAAGCTCAACAATACTATCCCTGGTATTCACCTCATGATGTGTCCGTAAAGTACCGGATGGAACCGGACCGGAACTGCACCATCTTTTTTCGTGGACNNGTGGGGGTCATCGCAAAACGGGCGAGGCATGGCAGGGGGGTCGTGCCGGCCGGCAGCGTGACCCCCTCACGGGTAACCCATACACATATTGTGGTTTTTCGTCGTGGACACGGCCGGGTTCCCCAGCAGTCCGGATGTTTTCTGGGGGGGTCACACCCTCAGGGGCAGGGGCAGCCTGAGGGGGCACCCCCCACTATGCCGGCCTAGTGTGACCCCCCGGACCCTGATGTCCCGTGATCCTGCGACCCCCCTGGCCCGGAAATCGGCAGGCTCTCCGTCGTTGAGGTTCCGGGAGTTCAGCAAAGGATGGAGCCGGAGGGTGGGGGGTCGGGCACTGGTGCCGGGCGATGGGACCAGCCCGCGTTCCGCGGATTGATGTGACCCCCCCGACCCCCAACCCGATAATCCCAACCGGTCAGACCCGGTCGGGCCATACATACTCTTCCGGGAGCATTCACCAGCTGTTCAAACACCGGATCATCATGCCGGATCCGGTGTGAACTATCCTCCAAACACTGTTTTTGCACATCCGCTTGCCCGGATACCGTAACCGGCTACGCTGCGCCTCCGGTTCGGTACAGCCCGCTGCCTGTTTAGATCTTGTGTCCTTCTTTTGTCCGGACTGAAAATGAGCGAAGTACTGGGTCTCGTGATGTTGAAATATCGTTTCCGGCTCTCAATACTGATCCTGACGCTGATGAAACATGCCCTGAAGAATATGTAACAAAACAATTTTGGAAAAATTTATACTATTGTACTAAATAATGGCAAAGATTTATTTTTCTATTAAACATTTAAAAATTAAATATACCGTGAGGGTTTATGACAAGAGAACAAGCTCAACAAGATCAAATTGACAGAGCGAATCTGATAATGAACGCACGCATTCTCTTTTTCACGATAATAGGATTTATCTTTGTTCTCATTGGTTTAATAGTGAATTCTACGGCTCCAATTTATGATATTTCAGTTTATGGTCTTTCTTTGAGAGTTGTGCTAATTTCCGTTTTACTAGTTCTTGCTCTTTGTGTGGCATGGTTTTCATTTTTAAGAACATTAAGAAGAATTGACAATATTTTTCAGAGAGTTTCGGAATCGACTCCTACTCCTTATCAAAGAACAGATTACGATCAATTTTGGGGTGGATTGGGTATAGCAATTTTAGGTGTAATTCTTGTGGCCCTTGCAACATATTCCTCTGGAGCAAATGGATCGACCTATTTTTTCGGTGCACTGGCAACTGGCATTTACTTTGTTGGTGTGAATCTCATTATGAATAGTATCTTTAAAAAAGATCCTCGAATCGACGAAATTTTGAAAAAAATTGATAATATTTAAAGATCTGATCATGCTACACAACCTCCAAGATCTATGGATAGTACTACTGGTTCAGATGGATAGTAATTAGGTTTAGATGAAAATTGAATTCTTTTCATTGGGTAAGAGATTCGATATCAACAAAGGTTTTCAGAATAGAGCATTACACCATCGGTGTAGGAGTGCTGTTATGGGGATTCGAACCCCAGTC
>PNBP01000053.1 GCA_003136075.1 Methanoregula sp.
AGTGAATATCTGGCCTCGCATCCCCCGACGCACGAAGTTGAAATACGGGAGAACACATCATGGAGCTGCCCCCACGGGATCGAACGGTGGAGAAACGATTGCGGCTGCTGCACCCGGGGTACCACAATAAAAAGCGCCGATGCACATCCCCGGGGCCCGTCAAGGACAAAGGATACGGGGAAAAAAGCAAAGACCTGCGATGTTGTGTGGAACCAGACGTGGAGAAAACCTCTGCGGGAAGCCATAGACTGGTTGCGGGACGAACTTATCCCTCTTTATGAAACCGAAATGGCCAGGTATGTCACAGATCCCTGGAAAGCACGGGATGATTATATTTCAGTCATCCTGGATCGATCAGGAGCAACATATGACCGGTTTTTTTTGGAGCATGCGTCACGGGCACTATCTGATGATGAAAAGAGTACCGTCCTTAAACTTCTGGAAATGCAGAGGCATGCGATGCTCATGTATACCAGCTGCGGGTGGTTTTTTGAGGATATTTCCGGTATCGAGTCTATCCAGGNNACGAGATTTCCGGAGACGATCCTGAACCCGTATTTATCTCACATCTTTTCGATGCAAAAAGCAATATTCCCGAACAGGAAAATGGTGCATTCATCTACCGGAATTATGTCCAGAGATCGATGATCGATCTCAAACGGATTGTATTCAATTATGCCCTTTCCGTCCTGATAACGGATAATCAGGAGCCTCTTGTAATCCGGCACTATATAAAAAAGCATGAATCATATGAAAAATCGGAGTCCGGGGAACAGAGGATAGTAATCGGGACATTGACTGTGCGTTCTGATATTACCTGCGAAGAAAAAAAACTTAAATATGCCGTGCTCCACCTGGGAAACTATGAATTTATGGGTGGCATCCTGGAATTTACCGATGATGCGGCATTTATCCGGATGAAGGACGACCTCAAAACCGCGTTGATGGCATCGGACGTCCCTCTTCTGGTTCACACGATGGAGCAGGAATTTGGCACATCATTGTATTCCCTCTGGCACCTCTTCAAAGACGCCCAGCGGGAAACCCTGTTCAGGCTCCTTGAATCCACCCTTGAAGATATGGAAACCTCATACCGGCAGATATACCGGCAGCATATCACGCTCATTCATGCGATGAAGGATGTACAGATCCCCATCCCAAAAATATTCGAAGACCCGGTCTGGTATATCCTCAACGTAGACCTGAACAAAGCCCTCTCAGGAGAAGTAATAAACCGCCAGAAAATCCGCCAGCTGGTCAATGAGATGACCCTCGGGCAGTTCTCCCCGGATAAAAGCACCCTGAATTTTACCACGTCAAAACTGATTACCTCGCTCACAAAAAAACTGGTTGCCGCTCCGGACGATATCCCCCTCATGCAGGAGATTGTTGATATTTTTACCATTCTTGCCCCGCTGTCCCTGAACTATGAACTCTGGGAATGCCAGACGGATTATTTCTATACCGGTAAAAAGCAACTGGCTCTTATGCAACGCCAGACAGCTAAAGGCGATTCCCATGCGGTACAGTGGGTCGCACTTTTCAAGGAACTGGGGACATGGTTTGGGGTGAAATGTATCTGAGAACCGGGGGGGGACAAGGGTTATGTTAACCGATCTGCGGCAAGCACAACCAGACAAACGCCGTGGTCACCATGCAGGTGACGGATGATGGACGTTCGCGGGAGCGGCATCCTGCTCCACATAACCTCGCTTCCGTCCCCGTACGGGATAGGGGACTTGGGACCTTCAGCGTACCATTTCATGGATTTCCTGCGTGATGCAGGCCAGAAATACTGGCAGATCCTCCCCGTGAACCCGACAACACCCTACTATGACAATTCACCATATCTCAGCTCATCTGCCTTTGCCGGCAATACCAACCTGATCAGTCCTGAACTGATGGTTCGCGATGGTTTTTTACAACGCATTGATACGAACAGCATTCCGGCGTTTCCGCATAACCGGGTGGATTACCCGGCGGCAATCAGGTATAAAAAAGCCCTGTTTTCCCGTGCTTACGAACAGCAGGGTGAAGCGATACAGGATAATTCCGATTACCTTGCCTTCTGCCGGGGGCAGTCCTGGTGGCTTGATGATTATGCACTTTTTGTGGCACTCACCGGCTATTATGGGGAAAAGATCTGGAGTGCCTGGCCGGATTCAATAAAATTTCGCCGCGGGGAATCGCTGGACGCGATAAAAACCACTCTCCATGAAGAAATTGAAAAGGAGAAAGTTCTCCAGTTTATTTTTTTTTGCCAGTGGGCCGCGCTCCATGCGTATGGAAAAGAACATGANNGATATCCCGATGTATGTCAATTATGAGAGTGCTGATGTCTGGACGCACCCGGACCTGTTCTGGCTTGACGACAAGTATAACCCAACCGTTGTTGCCGGAGTTCCGCCTGACTATTTCAGTAAAACCGGTCAGTTATGGAAAAACCCGCTCTACCGCTGGCAGGAGCACAAACGGACCGGTTTTTCCTGGTGGATGTCCCGGCTCAGGCAGAACTTTTCCCTTTTTGATATGGTCCGGATCGATCACTTCCGCGGACTTGTGGCATACTGGGAAGTCCCTGCTGATGCACCGGATGCAACACAAGGAACATGGGTCAAAGCCCCGGCTGAACAATTCCTGAATACCCTGAAAAGAACATTTTCGCACATTCCGGTCATCGCCGAGGATTTAGGGATAATAACTCCCGATGTGCGTGAGATCATGAGGAAATTCAGTCTGCCCGGCATGAGGGTTCTGCAATTGNNACCGCATAATCTTACAAAAGAACTCATCCTGTATACCGGGACCCATGATAATGCCCCGGTCCGGGGATGGTTTGAGACGTGTGCAACAGCAGAGGATAAACAACGGTTATACCAGTATCTCGGGAAGGAATATACGGCTGACGAATTGCCTGATGTCTTCATTCGCCTTGCCATGATGTCGGTCGCCGGTACAGTACTATTCCCGCTCCAGGACATCCTCGGTCTTGGTGAAGAGTCGCGGATGAATACTCCCGGTACTGACGCAGGCAACTGGCGGTGGAGAGTCACCAACAGCCAGATGACAAAAGATGTTGCCGGGCATCTTTGTGACATGACACAGGTGTTTGGAAGATCCTGATTTTAATACACCGGAAACGGACTACCAAGCGCAAACTGTTTTGAAAAATCCGGTAGAGATTTCCTGGTCCCCCAGCCTATTCAGATGGAGTTACATGAATACCGGCTTTCTGTTGCATGAAACGAAAAAGAAAAAATAAGATTTTTTTTAGTGCGTGCAGGTTCAGGATCAGGTATTCCTGAACACGAGCTTTCCTTCTTTTTCATCAACCACGATCTCCTTGTCTTTATTCACTTTTCCTTCCAGAATCATTTTTGACAATTCATTCAGCAGGTTTTTCTGGATCACTCGTTTGATCGGCCGTGCACCGAATTGCGGGTCAAATCCCAGGGTAGCGATGAACTGGATCGCTTTCTTTGTCGCTTTGATCCGGATCTCGCTCTTCTCAAGCATTTTCTGGACGTTCCCCAGCTGGATCTCGACCACCGTCTGGATCTCATCCTTGGTGAGCGGTTTGAACATGATGATCTCATCAATCCGGTTGAGGAATTCGGGACGGATGGTCTTTTTGAGCAGTTCGAACACCTCTTCCTTGGTGTGGTCGAATACCTGATCCCGGTTTTTATCGGTGACATGCTCCAGGTTTTCCTGGATGAGGTGGGACCCGATGTTCGAGGTCATGATGA
>PNBP01000147.1 GCA_003136075.1 Methanoregula sp.
CCGCGTCGGGCTTGGCACGAGGTTCCCGTGGGATACCACCCAGTTGATCGAGCCGCTCTCTGATTCAACCGTGTATATGTCATACTACACGATCGCCCACAAAATCCGCGAGATCGATTCCAAACTGCTCATCCCGGAGGTCTTCGATTATATCTTCCTTGGCAAAAAATCCCCGGACCTTCCTGAAAAGAAGAAACTTGACACGATGCGGGAAGAATTCCAGTACTGGTACCCGTATAACTTCCGGTTCTCGGCCAAGGATTTAATCTCAAACCACCTCACGTTCCAGCTCTTCCACCATGTGACGATCTTCCCCAAAGACAAACTCCCGCAAGGGATGGTTGTTTTTGGCATGGGGTTATTGAACGGCGCCAAGATGTCCTCATCGAAAGGAAACGTGTTCCTGCTTGAAGACGCAGTTGCCGAGTTTGGCGCCGATACGGTCAGGATGTTTTTGATGGGCAGTGCCGAACCCTGGCAGGACTTTGACTGGCGCAACGAACTCGTCATCTCAACAAAAAAGCAGATCGAACGGTTCTATACGACCATATCAGAGGCCAAAGACGCCGGTGGCGAACCGCATGATATCGACCACTGGCTGATAAGCCGGCTCCAGGCGCACATCGAGCGGATGACTGCTGCCCTTGAAAATTTTCAGACCCGGCAGGCGCTTCAGGAGGCGTATTTCGGTATTGAAACCGATCTCCGGTGGTACCGCCGCAGGGTGCCGGAAGGTTGTTCGGGCAGCACGGATCTTGTCACGCTCTGCTCCATCTGGACACGGCTCCTTGCCCCGTTCATCCCGTTCACGTGCGAATATCTCTGGAAGGAGATGGGCAACAAGGATCTCATCTCGTTTGCCCCGTGGCCGGTTGCCGATGAAAAACTCATCAAACCGCAGATCGAACTTGCAGAAGAGCTGCTCTCCCGCACGGTGGAAGATATTGAGTCGATCATGAAACTGATCCAGATCACGCCAAAGTCGATCACGATCGCCCTTGCCCCGTCATGGAAACAGGAGGTCTTTGCCATCATCGCCCAGTCGACCGACCGGAACACCGTGATCAAGGAGATCATGAAAAACGATGCGATGAAACAGCGTGGCAGGGAAGCCACTGACGCGGCAAAACAGTGCACCACGCTCATCCACCGCCTGCCCCCTCAGGTAGTTGAACCGCTCGCAAAAGCCCCAATCGATGAACGTGCGGTCTTTGAGTCAGCCAAAGCGTTCCTTGAAAAGGAATTTGGCGTGCCAGTCCATATCACCGATGCCGAAACAAGCGGACATGTAAAAGCCTCGATGGCATTGCCGTTCAAGCCGTCAATTATCATCGAATAATTTTTTTTTTCCTTTTTGGTTTCCCGGAAAAGCCTTGGAATAAAAAACGTATCGGGTAGCTTTTTACCCCGCTATACCAGTCTAATGGTTCCTGATCATCGCAAGAACAAAAAGAAGGCAATTACTCGGGTGTCTTTGACCGCTTCACGCGTTCTTTTGTCGAGAACCCGGTGATCGCATCGAGGTATTTCCTGAACCGCTTGTTGGTGTCGATGATCACGTCATCGCTCGCGTTCTTGTCGGACTCGGTATCGATGATGACCGATTTCCCCCCGGCACCGGGAGTTACATCGAGGCGCTTGAGTGCCCCGTGGCTGATCCGGTATGCTTCGCCCGATTTTGTCGGTTCAACCCCAAAACTGTTTTTGAGTTCGGTGACAATCCGTTCCGGGAGGTCTTTTGTCAAGCCGCGCTTGATCGGATATTCCTGCATAATACTTTTTTAGTAGTACGTGTATGTTAACCTAATGACCCCAGAGAAAAGTGATAAGATCCTGGACCGGCTCGACACAGTTCATGGCGACCTTGTCGAGCTCAGGCCCAAGAAGGAACTGTATATTTTTTCAAAACCCCTTCCGGAAAATACTTCGGTCCTCATGGGCTTCCCGGGAAGCGGGCTCGTCGGGACGATCGCCCTCCAGTACATGGTCGTCCAGATGGAGTTCGAGCTGATCGGTACTATGACCTCCAAGTACTTCCCGCCCCTTGCGATGATGAACAAGGGTATCATCAACGAGCCGGTCCGGATTTACCTCAAAGGAGAACTCGCCATCATCGTCGCCGATATCCCCATCCACCCGATGATCTGCTACGAGATGTCAAACGGGATTCTTGACTGGGTTGAACAGTTTAAACCCCGGGAAGTTCTCACAATTGCCGGTATTGTCACCAACGAGCCAGAGAAACGGGTATTTGGCGTTGCAACAACAACAGAAGCACTCAAGCGGATTGAAGACAAGACCCTTGTCCTGCCTATCGGGAGCATATCCGGCATCGCATCAAGCATCCTGACGGAATGCAAGATCCGGGGTATCCCGGGATATGGTCTATTGGGAGAGACCGTGAATGCCCCCGATCCGCGTTCATCAGCAGCCACGATCGAAGTGCTCAATAAGATGTATAATCTGGCACTCGATGTCCAGCCACTGCTAGAACAGGCAGCAGAGATCGAACAGAGCATGAACAAGATTTCTGAAGAAGTCCAGCAATCGGCAGAGACTTCCCCGCGAAAAGATCTTCCGATGTACGGGTGAGCAAAATGAGGTGTGCTGCATTAACCGGTATTGCTCCCGAAGTTATCCGGGAGATCAAATCAGGAAGACCCCGTACCATCGAACTCCAGAGTACCCATAACATTGTTACTGTTGCTGACGTTGACCCGGCGCCCGACACGCATCTTTTTATGACCTCAACCGACATCGAGGATCTCGGACCCGGAGATACCGGGATATGCGTTTTTATTCTCTCGTCAACCATTTCCATGAAGCGGATCGTGGAATTTTCACACGGGTCATTTTATGAGGAGCGCGAGCGGATGTCTGCCCGCGTGCAGGTTAAGTACTGCGCGACATCGGTCGTAAAAGAGGTTTTCCATAAAGGGATGTGCTCACCGACAACCGTTGAAGTGATGAAGTCCTCGTGCTATCATGCGGGTTAACGAATCCCTTTTTTGCCGGTTTTCGATGTGAACCGTAGTGTTTTTGCCAGTATGAGTGCGTAACCAGCATCAATCACTGATCACCGTTGTTGAGATCTGGTTTCCCCTGTCCCGGGAACTGAAATAGAGTGCTACACACCTGATTCCGGGTCAGGATATGCCAACAGACCTTCACCAGCAGGGTACCAACATGAACCGACATCCATGTACATACAAGAACCGGCACGAAAAAAATGGGCCGGTTTTTGCATGTACATGAGCGAGCATCAATGACCATGGTACTGGTATTGGCTTTATGCGATTACTCAATACCCGAAACACGAAAAAAAGGGAGCACAAATTGATACCGGTAGTGATCTGCACATTGAAATCGGGATAATCTTTGATCTCTAATAACGATCCCGGATGGCCATAGTTCCGGTTCTTTTTTTGTAATGGTTCCTGATATCAGTCTCATTGGGCACCGTGAGCCCCCTGCAGGGAGATAACCAGGGAAGAGAGCGTTTTTTCACCATTCTCTCTCACTAAAAATGCCAACCCAGAGAAATGACGGGGTCACCCTGGGTGCATCCCGACAACACAAAACTGACCTTATATATAGTATGAAAAATTATCTAACACTTCAGAGAACATGTTTGAAAAGCACAGCATCCGGGACTGGACACAGCTCATCTTTCTGGGGATGGTCCTGTGTATTGGTACGTATCTTATCATATTCAGCTTCTATATGGTAGCGGCTAACAAAAGTGGATCGCTTGACTTGTATATGCTCGCCATTGCCGCATTCGGGGTTGCCTGCACCATGATCTGGTTTGCTATCAGCAATTTCAGGATTACCTCAACAGAACAGAAACTTGAGAGTATTACCGCACGCCTCGACGCCATAATCAGTAAAATCGAGAAAAAATAATCGCAGGTTTTTATCTGTTCATGTTTGAAGCAGATTAATCAGCCCGGAACACGTACGTAATAGACACCAAATGGGCTTGTGGCTTAGCTTGGACATAGCGCCGGGCTTCTAACCCGGACGTCGGGGGTTCAAATCCCTCCAAGCCCGCTTTTTTAATAAAAATACTTCTGAAACATCAGACAATAAACGTATTTCCTGCCCGGTGTATCCAGATGGCCGGTTTCAAACGATCCCGTATTCAAAACGTAATATCCTAAAAAGGTCTGAATGTATCGTAAAATTCGCGAAAAAAAAAGTTACTCGCCAGAGAGAGGATCGCTTTCCCCGGTCTGTTTTTGCAGGATCTGCACATCAGCAATATCGTGCTGACGCTGCGCCAGTTTTTTTGCCTTGAAAATATTTTTTCCGTCTTTACCAATCGCAATACCACGGTCTTCATCCCGCACATCAACGGTTACCGACTGGGCACCGGGTTCGCCTTCAAAGGTAAGGGTGATTACCTGTGCAGGAAGAAAACAGTTCTTGATGAACTGTTCGGGGTTGTTGTTATACTCAACAACTTCGATCTTCTTGCCCATCACTTCTGAGGCTTTCTTGATGGAGGCACCTTTCTTGCCGATCGCAAGGCCCATGTCACCGGGATTCACCACAAAGATGAGACGGTCATTGCGCTCATCGATCACGCAGTCGCGGCTTCCTGCTCCGGTAAGACTCTCGAACTGGGAGATCAGGCGCATGCAGTCTTCAGTCAGTCTGACTTCTGCCATATCATGCCGCCCTCTTCAGGGAGAGGATATCGGACTCGCCGGGGCTTACAATTGCAAGGGCGCTCACCATAAAGGGCTTACCGCATGCCTTGCCGAGTGCAACACTCGAACCATCAAACGTATAAAGGAAGAGGTTCTCATAACCCGCAAGCTGTTTTCTAAAGTTCTCCGGGCAGTTTGCCGCGACGACAATCATCTGCGCCTTGCCCTCGTTTATGCATTTTTCCGTGTTGTTCTGACCGAGAATGACATCTCCGGTCTTGATTGCTCTTCTCAATGAAGCATTAAAATCCATTACAATTCTCCAAGGTTTGTTAAAGATGTTCGTGTGGCACTCGGATTAATTATCAGGCTGTCTGACTGCGACCAGCTTCACGTCACCGGTACCCAGCTGAATAGGCTGGCCAACAATAACGTTCTCAGTTACACCGCTCAGTTCATCGGTCTCGTTTGCAACGGCTGCATCCAGCAGGTGGTTAACTGTCACTTCAAAGGCGGCACGCGAGAGGACACTCTCTTTCTCGCCGGCAATACCGTGACGTCCAATCTGCTTGACTTCGCCTTCCATGCACATCATATCAGCGACAAGCATAATATGACGGACATCCACGAGGATACCCTGTTCGTTCAAGGTCGACTGGGCTTCGTGGATAATCGCATTTCGCGCTGCTTCGATACCAAGTACCTGGGCGATTTCACTGATGTTGTTGGTGCGGGTTCGTGTTTTATCCACACCAGCGACATCAAATACGTCTTTTAGGTTAGATCCTTCAGTATAAAGTATATACTCTCCGGTCTCTTTCCTCACGACAACCCGCAGGATATCATCGATTCCCTGCACAATCACATTTCTGACATGCTCGGCCAGCTGGAAGAGGTTCTGGTAGCTCTCCCGGTCTTTCGGGGTAAAGAGGATCGTCGCGTTCTTTTCGTCAATATCGTGCTCGAAATCCCGGTAGTGCCGGCGGTCACGGATCTTTTTGGGCGCGACTTCCATGATCTCCGAAGCTGCAATCTTGCGTTTATCGCAGACTTTCGTGTTCAGGTGAACGACGACCTGCATGTTCTCCATATCGGTCGTGATATCACCAAACTCATGGAGAGGTGCCGCTTCAATCTGCCAGCTGACTTCCCGGGCACGGTCACGATCGACGCCGTACTCTTCCTCAAGATAGACGGTCATCGTCGGTGTGCTGGGCTCTTTTCTGGCGTCCATAATTTCGATGAGCCGGGGGAGACCCAAGGTAACGTTGATTTCCGCGACACCGGCATAGTGGAAGGTACGCATCGTCATCTGTGTGCCGGGTTCACCAATGGACTGGGCTGCTATTACTCCTACTGCCTCGCAGGGCTCGATTCGGGTGGACTGGTACTCCTTGTTGACATTCTCAAGGATCTGCTTGAACTGGGTATCAGTGATCGCCTTGTCACCGAGAAATTTGCGCAGCTGCTCTTTTGTTTTTTGCGGGAGATCCGCCGATTCAATCTTTTTCTCGTATTTTTCTGCGAGCATAGTCAGACCTCCTCTTTTAAGATACTTTCAACGATCCCCTTGACATCCACCGGGTCACCGAACGATCCCTTCATCGGATCGGTGCTGTCCTCACCATATTTGAACTGGATGATGCGGCCTCCTGTCGTGCGCACGGTGCCATCGTACGCCACCTTGAGATCCTGCAACGCGTTGATCATACGGCGCTGGAGAT
>PNBP01000126.1 GCA_003136075.1 Methanoregula sp.
ATTCGCGGACACGATGGATTGCACAATGTGGACATTGCGGTAAAGACCGCCGGCGGTTATGGGATCGGATTTGTTCAGACCGCTGATGAGACCTACGATATGGTCGCAGACTGGTGGGGAATTACGGGGATCGGCCAGAAGAAGATCGCGCTCGAACTGAAGCGGCAGGCAGGAACGATCCAGAAAGAATAAGCACGGAAGATGGTACTTTTGGAGACAGAGAAGGACGGTTTTGAAGTGGTGTCGCAGACAGAGGATGCGGACGGTACCGTGAGGATCGTGGTGCGGAGGTGGCGCTGAAGTGATAACAGAACCGGATTTCTCCCGGAAACTTAACGTCTCGCTCCGGGCACGAGTCACTCTTGTCGTTGTCGTTACCCCGGAGGAAGAGCGTGTAGTATCCCAGATTCGGGATGTGTGCGTTTCGTGGGAACCGGCACGGCAGTGCCTCGCGTGGGACAGTGTCGACGGTTTTTCAGTTATTGCCGGAAACAAAAATTTCCTGACGCAGTCCCGCGATCCCCTGATGGCACTCGACGATATTACCAAAAGCGACGAGAACGCCGTCATTGTACTCAAAGACTTTCACGAATACTGGAACAACCCACAGGTGAAGCGCAAGATCCGCAATTTCTCCCAGAAATTCAAATATAACCGCCGATCGATCGTTATTATTACGCCGGTTCCGAGGGTCCCGGACGAGATCCGGGACGAGGCAGTTGTCATCCACTTCCCCCCGCCGGATATGAAAGAGCTTTCCGCAGATCTCGACACACTTCTTTCTACAACCGGGATCCATGACACGCTTACCCGGCAGGGCCGGGAGAAACTTATCCAGGCTGCTCTAGGGATGACACTCAACCAAGCGCGTCGATCGTTCTCCAAGGCTATCGTCATGCACGGGACTATCAACGAAGGGGATATCGATGCCATCATCGCCGATAAAAAAGACATCCTCAGCCAGTCCGATGCACTGGAATTCTACAGCCTCACCGAGACCGCAGAAAATGTCGGGGGGCTTCTGGTGCTCAAGGAATGGCTCCGGCTCCGGGAGCGGGCGTTTACGCAGGAAGCCCGGGACTACGGGCTCCCGTCACCAAAAGGCATTGCGCTGATCGGTATTCCCGGGACAGGAAAGAGCCTGACGGCAAAGATGATCGCCGACCTCTGGCACCTTCCCCTGCTCCGGCTCGATGTCGGCGCACTGTTCGGGAGCCTTGTGGGTGAATCCGAGGAGCGGACCCGGCGGGCGCTTTCCCTTGCCGAGACCGTTGCGCCCTGTATCCTCTGGGTGGACGAGATCGAGAAAGCGTTTGCCTTTGGTTCCGGGGATGCGGGAACGAGCCAGCGGGTTTTTGCCCACCTCCTGACCTGGATGCAGGACAAGACTGCACCCTGTTTTGTGGTCGCAACGGCAAACAATATCGCCGCACTTCCCCCGGAACTGCTCCGGAAGGGGCGGTTTGACGAGATATTTTTCCTTGACCTCCCCAACATGGAAGAACGCCGGGAAATTTTCTCGGTGCATATCAAAAAACGCACCTGCATCCCGGCAGAATTCGATCTTGACCTGCTCGCCCGCGAGAGTGAAGGGTATGTCGGCTCGGAGATCGAACAGACAGTTATCGATGCGATGTACCTGGCATTTAACGAGAACATGCGCCGGGTCACCACCGCCGATATTTTCCAGTGCCTCAAAACCCAGGTGCCGCTTTCGGTCTCCCAGCGGGAGACCGTTGCTGCCCTGCGGGAATGGCTTGCAGAAGGCAGGGCGATCTCCGCGTCATCTGCGGCAGAGCCGGAACAAGCGGTCAGCCGTCACATCGCGCTTGAAACCATGAAGCCCGTTCAGTCGTGACCTCTACATGAAGATCTCCCGCCTGACCCCGGTTCTTGGCACATGGATGTACCACCGCACGGTCAGGAAATGGGTGACGGGTGCGGTCAGTCGCGGGGATAAAAATGCCGTGCAGGAACTGGTTGCCGTCGTCTGTTCACCGGACGACCATCACTGCCGTGATACAGCAACCCGTGGCCTGTCGTCCCTTGTACATCCGGCCGCGATTGACTGTTTCTGCGAAGAGGTGGTACGGCGCAACGACACCCGGCTCGCCCGTATTGGACAGGAACGCCGGTATGCTCCCACCGGTGAGGCTGAGCGGGCGCTTTTTTTTCTCGGAACCGGTGAGATGGATTCCTTACTTGCGCTTGACCTGCAGCCTGACCATCCGCTCCTCGCCCGAGGGTATGCGATGGCAGACCGGGGTGTGAAAGAGGGCGTTTGTGCTGCCGCCATCGCCAGTAAAAACGCACACATCCTTGCCGATGTGCTGGCAGGAACCGGGGCAGGGCGGCGCACGAGCGGGTGGACCCCGTCCGAGTGCGAAGTACTCATCGCCGGAAGAATGCAGGAGAGCCGGGAGGCTGAACTCTGGCGGGAACTGTTTGCGTTTCCCCTGCCACAGGCAGTACAGGCACTCCACGCCCTCAGGGGTTCTGGTTTTGTCCCTGACGGTGACGAACTCACACTCTGGCTTTCACTCAGGGAAGTGCTCCCCGGCTCGTGGACGTTTCCTGTACCGGGGCACAAAACTGCGAGAACAATTGAGCAGCCACAAGGCCAGCCCCTGCGCCTGTGCTTCTCCCCGCAGGGCGACCTGCTCGCGACGTCGGGATCGGGTGGCACCATCCGGGTCCGGGATGTGCGCAGCGGGACCGTGAGGTTTTCCGTGCATGCCGGGACAGGTGCCATCCGGGCGCTCACCATTGCCGGTGA
This sequence comes from Methanoregula sp., assembly GCA_003136075.1. GTDB lineage: Archaea > Halobacteriota > Methanomicrobia > Methanomicrobiales > Methanospirillaceae > Methanoregula. Next base: position 2,777 of record PNBP01000126.1, read on the forward strand.
TCCCCAACGTCTTGTCTGTATCGGCGATGACATGGGGGTCCGGGCGTGGGAGATAGAATCCGGTCGTCCATGTTGGGAACTACCGGGCACCCCCGGGGGCCCGGGTGTTTTTTGTATCTCCCCGGAGGGGAACCGGCTATTCATCGGCAACGCTGATGGAAGTATTCNNCGTATCGCCACCATTCGCTGGTCTGCTGCCTGAATGTGTCACCGGATGGCAGGACACTGGCAGTCGCAGGACAGGACCATACCGCCTGCCTTCTCGATTGGGATACCGGGACGGTTTGCCACACGTTTACTGTTCCCGATGATCATATCAGAAGCCTGGATATCACGCCGGATAACCCGTACCTCATCATCATCGGCAACCATCCCCGGCCCGTGGTGTACAACGCGGTTTCCGGTCTGCGGGAGCAGGTACCGGTGTTCAACCGTCATCACATTTCCCGCTGGTGTCTTTCCCGGGATGGCAGGACATTTTCGTTTTTCAGCGACGACCGCACGCTCTGGTTCCTCGATCTACCCGGTGGGCTGGTCCGGTCTGTTGAGGTCAATGGCTGCGATATCACTGCCTGCGTGACGACAAATGATAATGCCACACTCATCGCCGGGTGTTCAAACGGGAGAATCCGGTTTTATGAGATACCGGGGGGAAAGATAACCCGTGATTTTCCGGCGCACAAAGGACCGGTGACGTCCCTTGTCTGTTCACCCGATGGCAGGTACCTTGCGAGCTGCGGTCTGGACGGCATGGTAAAACTCTGGAATATGGATACGACTGCTCTGGTCCGGATCATCGCGGGCGAAACCGGGGNNAGGGAGGTTACCTGCCTGTCGGGCACGCCGGACGGTTCAGTGCTCTTTGCCGGGAGCACGGACGGGACGGTCCGGGTGTTTGACCAGCACGACGCGAACCTCATCACCATACGGGACATGTTCACAACGACCGTGCTGGCACTTGCGCTCAGCCCGGATGGTACGGTCCTTGCCTGTGCCGGGGGTAACCATACGCTGATGTTCTGGAACCGGAACGATGGGAGCATGCTTGGCTCCTGCGAGGGTCTGAAACACACTACCCGGTGCCTTGCGTTTGACCCGGACGGATCACGCCTTGTCTCAGGAGGATGGGATGGGAACGTCCGGTGCTGGCAGGTGACTGACGGCACGCTCATCCGGACATTGACCGGCCACACGAGTGTCGTTACCGCGTGTGCCATCTCACCGGATGGCCGGGTGCTTGCCACCGGGAGCAATGACACGACCATCCGGCTCTGGGATATGGCAGACGGCCGCCTGCTGCGCACGATGGACGCCGGCAGGACTGAGATTAGTGCTCTTGCATGCTCTCACAGCGGGGATGTGCTTGCGAGCGGGGAAAAAGATGGATCGATCCGTCTTTTCTGCCTCCCGGGGGGAACTCCCCTTGGCACGGTTGAGGGAATCCCCGGAAAAGTGACGGCGCTGCTGGTGAGCGGAGACGACCAGGCACTGGTCGCCGGGTATGATGCCGGTATACTCGCCGTGTATTCTCTCGACACACGCCAGATCATCTCCAGTGTCCCGGCGCACACGGGAGCCATCACCGGTCTTGTCATGGTCCCGGACACGGATATGGTGGTGAGCGCCGGCCGCGACGGGAAGATACGGCAATGGGACCTGCCGTGGACAAAACCTCTTGCAGCAACGACACCGGCAGATATCTCCCGTGCTGCGTCCTGTGCAGGATCCGACTCACCGGGGGCCCAACAGACACAGTGGGAATTCCTTGAACGACTGCTTAAATGTCGGTTCAACAACGAGATCGGGATCTGTCCGCACCGTCCCCTTGCCGGGGTCTATGATATCCAGATTGTCGGGTGATGAATGATGAAACAAAGACGACGTGCAGGGAGGGTGATCCGGCTTGGTGTGGATTTTGGCGCAACCACGACCAAAATTGCACGGTTCGATGACGATGAGGGCACCTGCCAGCTCATGGAATTCCCTGCATGGTCGCAGACGATACCGGCGCCGGATGGCTCAAAGGGATTGCCGGTCGTCCCTTCCGTCATCGCGTTTACTGACGACGGGTTGCCCCGTATCGGTGCAGAGGCCGGTGCCGCCGGTCATCCCGACCCTGCTGCAACCCGCTGGCTGAAGCACTACCTCATCAGCAACAGTTCGATACAGGTAGCGGCAGGCAAAAACCGGCATGCGAGTGCCAAAGACGCTGCCGGAACGTTCCTCACCCGCATCCTCACCCGGGCGCTGGGCCAGGACGGACCGCAGGAGACGGAAGTGACGTTTACGCTTCCTCCCGACGCCCCGCCGCATTACACGGACTGGCTTGCCGGAATCGCTGCCAAATCCGGCATCAGGACGTTTCATTTCGTGGATGAACTGTCGGCGGCCATCTGGGGATGCACCGGGGCTCCGGACCCGCACCAGCCGGTACTGGTCGTAGATATCGGGGGAATTACCCACGTGGCTTCGGTTGTGCTTTTCGATGAACAGGGTGAGTATGCCGGCCTGCCATGGTGCCACGTACGGGTTGCCGGGCGGGCGGACGGCAGTACCGGGGGGGTGCAGGTCGATACATGGCTTGCCGATACACTCATCGCACGGGACTACCCGTATAGTCAGGATACCCAGAAACAGGAGTGCCATGCAATGCTCGTGCGGGAATGCGCCTCCGCAAAAGAGCGGCTGTCGGCGGTTGAGACCACGGAGGTCATCATACCGGACCCCGGTACCGGGACCCCCCGCTCTCACCGGATTACCCGGGGCGAACTGGAGACGGTTCTCAACCGCCATTCGTTTGGCGATACCCTGAACCGCACCATCGACCGTGCACTGTCAGCCGCACTCATGCGGGGATATGCGTCCACCGCGATTGGCACGGTCATCCTGACCGGCGGGTGTGCTGCAATCCCGCTGGTGCAGGACCTGGTGAAAAAGAGGTTTTCCGGGTGTACGGTTGTCTGCGACCAGCCACTCTGGGCGGCGGCACGCGGGGCTGCCCGGTATTCTGCGATGAAACGGGGCCGTGATACGGTCCGGCATGACTATGCACTCCGGTACTGGGACCAGGATTCCCTTTCTCACGGGTACCGGCTCCTCGTCCGGTCCGGGACACCGTACCCAAGCGCCGGGCAGGTGGCACGGCTCATCATCAGCGCCGCGTACGACGGCCAGACCCATCTTGGCATCCCGGTCTATGAAGTGCAGCATGGCCCGGACCAGGTGCCGGGCGGGACCCTTGAACTGGTCGCCGGTACCGGGGGGGGCTTGAGGTGTGCGGACGCGGTGACGGGTATCACCCACCGGGCTGATCCGGTGTGGGTGAACGAGCGGACACCCACCTATCTTGTCGCTTCCCCGCCGGCAACAAAAGGCGAGCCCCGCTTTGAGCTGACCTTTTCAATCGACGGCAGCAAACAATTACTGGTAACAGCCCGGGATGTGCTGACCGGCCGGCTCATCAGGCAGGACTGCCCGCTCTTCAGGATGACATAACAAATTAAGGATACTATCATGCAGATGCAGGAAATGGAAATTACAATCGGGACAGATGGCAACGTGATCGTGCATGTGCACGGGATACCGGGACAGGACTGCGTTGCGCTGACAGACGCACTCGAACAGGCGGTCGGCACGGTCGAGGACCGGACATTTACGCCGGAATATTATGAACAGCCGGTGGTGGAACAGACAGATTTGCACACCGGGCAGAGATAGGGGGATTTCTTTTCTGTGATTATTGTCGTTCAGGTGGTATGATGGGGGTTCGAGACCCCCATACCCCCGGTGACGATGTGTCACGCCGCCCCAGATGGGACGCCCCCGCGGTGGATGAGGGACTGATTTATGTTTAATAACGCAATGTTAACTGTGAAAAATGTAAAATCGTTTGCAATAGTTTATTGAACAGCGCTTTGCTTTTCAATCGTAAAAATTAATGTTGCTGCCATTAGAGCAATTTCCAGTATAAGCGCAAATATCAAAATTGTTGCTATAGAGAACAGTATTATTGGTCCCCATTGATTTGAGTCGATACAATACAAAAAATATGTGTAAATGTCCGTAAATAGTGAAATTGTTGATAAAAATAGTGGAAATTTCAATCTTTCAACATCTGTTTTCTCATGTTTAATTGACAATGCTGCGAAAATTATTGCCATTAATGCCGTTGAAATAAGAATATATTGAGGACAAAGAGATTCGATTGTTTTATTCTTTGACGGTAATAACAAAAAAGGCACGATTGTTACAAGAGAAGTAAGGATCAATAATAATAATTCCTTCTGCCTAAATGGTTTTTTTAAAAGTGGTATAATTTGAAGAGTCATGACTGAAATTAAATTTATTAACTCATTAATATTTTTGTTAATATCCACGTTCTCGTTCGTTTTTCAATTTTTGAGCTCGATATTCGTACTGCATTTGTTCGGAGTATTCTTTATGTGCAATTCCAAAGATTATCATTTTGTATAACTTATTCTATATGAGCCTAGTTAGAAACATTTTTTTAAATTCCTTTGCCCCGCCGTGCCTCGGAGAGGCCCTGAGGCGGGTCCGCATCGCAAAATAAATTTTTAGATCTTTGCTGTTTTTTATGGCCTACTTACAAACTTGAGCGGATTTTTAAAAAATAGTGGGTAGTGTTTCCTATCTCAAAATAGGATGTAGAATGAGAAAGATCACCATAAACGATATGGTATCAAGCCCATAGTGGCCAGAGTGAAGCATCCCCGGACGAACGGAACGTGAGAACGGTTTTTTGGTGAGTTTTAAGAGAATCACCGGTCAGCGTTTCGTTTATCCGAAGTTTTTACCGGCTGGTATAACGATACAGGGATATTTAAGAAGGAAAAAAGCTAATGAGAACCAGTCAAAGACGAAAGCGAGGTGAATGTATGCCAACGAGTAAGAAACAGATGGTGAAGCTGAACCAGGCAAAGAAGGTCAAGGCCGAAGAACTCTCGAAGCAAGCGGCTTCAGGTAGCAAAGAGGCCCAGAAGAAGCTTAAGAAGCTCGAGAAAAAGCGCAAGTGAGCAGCCTGGAAGCTGTCTCGCTTATTTTTTTATATTTTCCACAATGGGTTATGGGTTGTTTTTTTTAACTTATTAACAATCAATTGCGGGCTTTGCAGAACTCCTTAAAACACACTATTGTACTTTCGGAAGATCCGACAAATACCTCGTCTCATTTATTTAAAAAAGAATCCCGTTTGGGGAAAACTGATCAAACTGGAATTATTCTCCGGTTATGGACTTCATTAATAACCTGACCCAGTCCGATATAGAGTGCAAGACCCCCGGCAATAATCCCCATAACTCCCCCAGACATTCTGATGAGGCCGCTTCCCGTAAGCTCTGCTGCAACAAGAATTACTATCAAAAGTAAAACCGCAAGGAGAGTTACCTGAAGACTCCGGTGCATCTTCAGGGTACAGATTAAGAGACCGAGCGCGATTATCCCCCAGACGGACAGGAATGCCGCAAGATCAACCGGCTGAGGTGCTTTTGCAAGACCAAGGACCGGAAGCATCATGATTCCGGCAAAGGTAATCCAGAAGAACCCAAAGCTCACGAATGTCAAAAACCCAAAGTTATTGTTCTTCTTCCATTCCATGAGCCCGGCAATGATCTGGGCTATTCCGCCATAAAAAATTGCCATTGCAATGACCGGACTGCTCAGAGCGATTATCCCGAGATTACAGAGGCTCAGAAGAATGGTAGTCGTTCCAAATGCGCAGAGCCCAAGCGGTGCCGGGTTTGCGGTATTATCCATGAGGAAAAGATTGTTCTTGTTTGTCTCTTCATTGTTCAACATAATTTCCACTCAAAACTGAATAACCTGGTGCACAATTGCCGTTGCTCACATCCATCATGTGCCCAGATTTTCTTCGATACCGGACAGGATTTTTTTACTATCGGACCAGATTAATCAGCTCATTGATCTCAATGACGGTAACTTTAACATTTTGCATTCTGATCTCATTTTCCGTTTGAAGGGGGTGGGGGGTTTCTCCAAAGTATATATAATGGGAAATTAAATTCCGGGTAGAGGAATCGATTACGGACAACTTGCGTGAGGTCAGGGTATATGAACGTCAACGAGGATGTTAAGAAATTTAATATCTGGTCAGGCACTTATGAGGATTCATGGTTGCAATACCTGTATTTCGATCGGATCCATAAAGGAGTCCTTAATTTAGTCGATGGGGTATCTGCTCCCGTAGACCTGTTGGATGTCGGATGCGGAACCGGCAGGCTACTACGAAAAATCAGAGAACGCTGGCCTTATGCGCAGCTGATTGGTATTGATCCGGCTGAAGGCATGGTGAAAAAAGCCCGGCAAATGATGCCGGATTCAACATTTATGGTGAGCTCTGCCGAATCAATCCCGCTCCCTGATACTTCTTTAGATCTCGTTTTCAGTACTACTTCTTTTCATCACTGGTCAGACCAGCTACAGGGTATACGTGAGATAAGGCGTGTCTTACGTCCCGGGGGTCAATTCTTTCTCGCTGATATAGCACCTCTCCCATTCTTTTTAAGATTTGTTCATCGAGGTCAGGGCCAGCTTCGCAATCAGAATGAGGTACGAAATATGTTTGAACAGGCAGGATTGGAAGTCCAGGCACAGAGACGGCTGTTTATAGGACATATCCTTGTAACCTCCGGTATTCGCCGGTAACGAAAAAATGAATTCCTCGGGATTTTAAAAAAATACTATTGATATGCGCTCTTTCAGAAGTTAACACAAAAAGACAAAGTTTAGAGCAGGTTACTTTGGGTTTCTTTAAAAAAACATCCTTACCCCGCAATGCCTAAAAAGAGGCGCTGATGCGGGGAAACATCATTAAAAAGAATTTCATAATTCCGGCGTTAACCAGAGCCGGTCCCTCTCAATTTCTACCCCGCCAGTTCCCGGACTTTTGCGATGTTTCCCCGGTCGTCCCGCCGGTCATCCACCGGTGTTTCGCAGACAAGCGGGAGTTTTGAAAACACCGGATGGTGGAGGATTCTCCGGAAGCCGTCCTCGCCGATGAACCCCATGCCGATATGCTCGTGCCGGTCAAGCCCGCTCCCGAGATCGCCCTTGGTATCGTTGAGATGGATCACCCGGAGATTTTTCGTACCGATCTGTTCCTCCAGCTGTTCCAGCGTGCCGGCGAGACCTGCCTCGGTCCGCAGTTCATAGCCGGCGGCAAACGCGTGGCAGGTATCAAAGCAGACACCGGTCCGTGACGGTTCTTTGATCCCGTCCATGATTGCCCGGATATGCTCAAAACTGCTGCCGACACTGTTTTTCTCGCCGGCAGTGTTCTCAAGGATTAACAGCGTGGGCGATTCCTGTGCCGCAAGGGCCTGGTTGATGGCAGTGATCACCCGCTGCCTCCCGCCGGCCATCCCGTCGCCGAGGTGGTGACCGAGATGCGTAACGAGGTAAGGAATCCCCAGCCTGCCGCACCGGTCAAGTTCGGTCGTCAGCGTCTGCACGGATTTTTCCCAGATCTCCGGTTTTGGCGAGGCGAGGTTTGGAAGGTAGGGCATATGATCGACGGGAAGAATACCCGTGGTGGCGATTTTTTTCCTGAACAATTCCGCGTCCGCATCCGTCAGCGGTTTGAACCCCCAGCCCCGGGGGTTACGCGAGAACATCTGGAATACATCGCAGCCCGCGTCCAGCGCCCGGTCAACGGCAAGGTCAAGCGAGCCGGCGATGGAAACGTGCACCCCGACTTTTACCATCGGGGGGACCTCTGCGTGATTTTTGGTTTTATGGTCATCTTAGGAGGAGTGGTGGTTGTCTGGAATATTTGGGGGTTGTGATGGGGGAGGTAGTTGGGGAACTTTTTTTCCGAGTTGCCTTTGGTCTTTTATACCTGAATATTGGTGATGGAGATTACTAACTGAACTGTTGCATCTAATGATGCCAATTCGATGATAGGAGCTGCAAGGGTGCGGATCGCACTCTTGATGTTTGCTTTCTGTACGAAATCTGCCATAGTTGTGGTAGCTCCTGGTTCTTTTACAAACCAGAAACAGTATTTTATGAGGAATTTTTTAACGGTTTGGAAAAACGGGGTGAACGGTTTCAGGAAACGAATGAACCGGGAACAATAGTCAGGAAAATAACAACTACAGCCGGGCAATAATTGTTCTCTTTCTGGTATTGCCATTCTTCGGCAGGATATACTAGGGCAGTTTGATTTTACGCAGAAACTTTTCCGAATGTCTCATCTATCCACCGTATTATCTCGTCCCTCACGCGCCGAAATCCAGCACGGATTTCCTCATCGGACCCGGTAAATGCAGCGGGGTCCGGGAAAGCCTGATGGATCTCTTCCTTTGCCCCGGGGAAGAACGGGCACGCTTTCTGTGCGGAATCGCAGACCGTGACAACCGTTTCAATTCCCTTCCCGAAATGTTCATCGATGAGTTTTGACCGGTGCCCGGAGATATCGATACTTATCTCTTTCATCACGGCAATTGCCATCGGATGCACCTGCCTTGGTTCGGTTCCGCCACTGAATACTTCGTAGCGGTCACCGTACTTTGCATTCATGTACCCTTCCGCCATCTGGGAGCGGGCGGAGTTGTGGGTGCAGATGAACAGGATCTTCTTTTTCATGATATCACCAGTATCATTTCACCGCAGCGACGGGCTGCACGTCCCATCGTTCTTTCCCCCATACCATTTTTCCCTGAGCCACAGCGAAACATTCACGAGACCAATCAGCACCGGTACCTCGACAAGCGGCCCGATCACCGTTGCGAATGCGGCCGGCGATGCGATACCAAAGACGGCGATAGCAACTGCGATCGCGAGCTCAAAGTTGTTGGATGCAGCAGTGAACGAGAGCGATGCCGATTTCGCATAATCGACACCGAGCCGGTGGGCCATCCAGAAACTGGCAAAGAACATGATGACGAAGTAGAAGAGCAGCGGGATCGCGACGCGGACAACATCGAACGGGACGTTGACGATGTATCCTCCTTTCAGGGAGAACATCACGATGATGGTGAAGAGCAGGGCAATGAGGGTAATCGGCGAGATCTTCGGGATGAAGACCTGTTCGTACCAAGCCTTTGATTTCAGGCGGAGCAGTGCATACCGGGTGACCATGCCGGCGATAAACGGAATACCGAGATAGATGAAGACGCTCTCGGCAATCTGGACTATCGTTATCGACACCGCAGAACCGGCTCCGAGACCGAGAAGGGGTGGCAGGTACGTAATGAAGAACCAGGCATAGACGGAGTAAAAGAATACTTGGAAGAGCGAGTTCAGGCCAACGATGGCAGCGCAGTACTCACAGTCGCCTTCAGCGAGATCGTTCCAGACGATTACCATCG
>PNBP01000030.1 GCA_003136075.1 Methanoregula sp.
GGATTCGTGTATCCTTTGACGACAACGCAGTTGTTGTGGTGGATGAGAAAAACGAGCCGAAAGGAACTGAAATCAAGGGACCGGTTGCCCGCGAAGTGGCAGAGCGGTTCCCGAAGCTTGGTTCGATGGCAACTATCATTGTGTGAGGTGGCTGTATGGTAAGAATTGAGAGCAAACAGCCAAGAAAACAGAGAAAGGCGCGCTATAATGCACCTTCCCACATGAAATCGAAGTTCCTCAGCGCCCCGATGTCCGACGCGCTGAAAGAGAAATACCAGAAAAAGACGTTACGTGTTGTCAAGGGTGACACCGTCAAGGTCATGCGCGGAGACCATGTTGGCGAGGAAGGACTTGTCGATGCTATCGATACCCGGAAAACAAAACTTGTTGTCCACGGTGTCTCATCCACCAAGGCAGATGGCACGGAAGTCCCGCGAACTGTCGATGCGTCCAAGGTGCAGATAACCAAGCTCAACCTTGATGACCCGCGGCGCGTGGCAAAACTCGAGGAGACGAAATAATGTCAGATCATCTGAAGCGGCTGAATGCGCCGGATTCATGGCACATTGCCAAAAAGACCAATACCTTCATTACGAAGACTGCACCTGGGGCGCACAATGCAAACGCGATGCCGATTGCGGTCTGGCTCCGTGATGTTATGGGTTTTGCACGCAATATGAAGGAAGTCAAGCAGATCCTCAACCAGAACGATGTTATTATCAACGGACGACCCTGCCGGGACCCGAAGATGGGCATCGGGATCTTTGATATTATTACCATCCCGAAGATGGACAAGTACTATCGTATCCTGCGAGACGTCAAAGGCCGCCATAAAACCATGGAGATCGATGTAGAGTCCGCGCAGAGCAGGCTGTGCAAGATCGAGAACAAGACCACCATTTCCGGCGGGCGTGTCCAGCTGAACCTGCGGTATGGTGCAAACGTCATCGCCGATAATACGTATAAACCGAATGACTCGATCCTGATCTCCCTTAAACCTGAGGACCGGTTCAAGATCCTCGATCATTTCCCCTTTGCTGTCGGCAACATGGCAATGATCATAGGTGGACGGCACTCAGGCAAGGTCGGTCGCATCCTTGAGATCGTAAAAACCGCTGGCAGTGTGCCGAATCGTATCGTTGTTGAGGATGAGCAGACCAAAACCCCGTTTGACACGATTATGCCGTACATCTACGTTGTCGGTAAGGACAAAAGCTCAATTTCCAACCTGGGGGTTGAACAATGACCTCAATGCGTGATGTCCATATCGACAAGGTTGTCGTTCACATGGGTGTTGGCGAGAGCGGTGAAAAACTCGTGAAAGCCGAAAACATCATGAAGACGATCACCGGCCAGACGCCAATCCGGAGTATTGCAAAACAGACCCAGCCGGCATTTTCCATCAGGAAAGGCGCCCCCATTGGCTGCAAGGTTACACTCCGGGGAAAACCTGCCGTGGAATTCTTTAAAACTTCACTGGGGATTATCAATAACACCCTCTTTGAAAGCCAGTTTGACAAGAGCGGCAATTTCTCATTTGGTGTTGAAGAGCATACGGATTTTCCCGGCATGTCCTATGATCCCCAGATTGGGATTTACGGCATGGATGTCAATGTCGTTCTCGAGCGTAATGGTATCCGGATCACCCGCCGGCGCATGGAGCAGAAGAAACTCCCGGCAAAGCAGCGTGTGAAAAAGGAAGATGCAATTGCATTCCTGAAACAGGAATACAAGGCGGAGGTGCGCTGATGGGTGGAGAAAAGAAGAAGATTTTNNGCGGACGCAAGCAGGGGCTTGTGCGCCGGTATAACATCATGTTCTGCAGGCAGTGCTTCCGTGAGTGGGCCCGAAAAATAGGCTTTCGGAAGATGAACTGAGGAGTGACTGCAAAATGACACGTATGAATACTATTGCAGACGGGATGAGCGCGTTAAAGAATGCCAGTGACACCGGCAAGACCGAGTGTACTCTCGAACCCGCGAGCAAACTCCTCGGTGCGATGCTCCGCATTATGCAGGACGCAGGCTATATCGGCGGCTTCGAGTTTATCGAGGATGGCCGCGGTGGGCAGCTCAAGGTGCATCTCACCGGAAAGATCAACAAATGTGGTGCGATTACACCGCGTTTTTCAGTACAACAGGACGAGATGGAATACTGGGAGAAACGCTACCTGCCTGGAAAGAATTTCGGGCTGATCATGCTCTCGACCTCACATGGTGTTATGTCACATATGCAGGCCAGAAAAGAGAGTATCGGCGGCGAACTGCTGGGGTACGTCTACTAAGGTGCGAAAATTATGGCAACAGTACGGAAAGTAACTATTCCCGATGGCGTTAAAGTCCATCTGGATGGAACGCAGCTTCGTGTGACCGGACCAAAAGGACAGATCTCACGCAACGTGCGTTTTCCCCAGGTCGTCATAACCTGTGATGGGAAAGAATTGGTAATCTCCACAGAATCCCGGCGGAAGGAAAACGTTGCGATTGTGGGGACGTACCAAGCTCATGCAAAAAACATGATCCGGGGCGTATCTGAAGGATTCGAGTACCATATGAAGGTTGTTTTCAGCCATTTCCCGATCCAGTTAAAAACGCAGGGAAACCGGCTTGAGATCAACAACTTCCTCGGAGAAAAGAAAGCACGGTATGCACGTATCGAAGAGGGTGTGAAGATAAAGATTGCAAACGACGAAGTTGTTCTTAACGGCATCGACCGGGAACTCGTCGGAACCACAGCAGCAAACATCGAACATGCAACCCACATCCGTGATCGCGACCCCCGTGTCTTCCAGGACGGCGTCTATATTGTGCAGAGGGGCTGAAGAGAATGACCACAGAAACAAAGCGATTAATCCGGGTGCGCACTGACAAGGGTGCAGTATTTAAGCGCGACGGATTTGGCAAAAAACGACAGCTCGCCGATTCATGGAGAAAACCCCGTGGACAGCACAATAAGCAGAGGGAGCAGAAAAAAGCAAAAGGAGCTCTCCCGAAACCCGGCTTTGGAAGCCCGATTGCGGTACGCGGAATGCACCCCAGCGGATTCTTCGAAACGCTCGTGTTCACCTTAAAGGATCTTGAAGGCATCGATCCAAAAACACACGCAGTCCGGATCTCCGGAACTGTCGGCACAAGGAAGCGCCTTGCCATCCAGGAAAAATCAATTGAAGCAGGTCTCAAGGTGCTTAATACCCGTGTTGTAAAGGAACCGGTAAAAAAGGCAGAAGCACCGAAAACAGCAAAAGTGCCTGACGCGAAGAAGAAGGAAGCAAAGCCCAAAGCAAAGGCTGTGCCCGAAAAAGCAAAAGCAAAGGTCCAAAAGGCACCTGAAGCGAAGAAACCGGTGAAAGCAGCAGCGGTAAAGGCTCCAGAGAAACCTGAAAAGAAGGCTGGAAAAGCCCCATCAAAAGATGCGGCAAAATCCCAGAAGGCATCTGCAAAACCGGCTTCTGAAACGTCCGGGGATACCAAAAAGACAAAAACTCCGGCTGAATCAAAAGCAAAACCGAAAAAGAAGACCGGGTCAGAGGTGAAGAAGAATGACTGATGTCGCGAGCCAGAAGCGCCTTGCCGCCTCGATAATGAAATGTGGTGTCAACCGTGTCTGGTTTGACCCGGCCCGCATTTCAGATATCGAGAATGCAATCTCGCGTGAGGATCTGAGAGGGCTTGTCACTGACGGCGCGATAAAAGCACGTCAGAAGAAAGGTGTAAGCCGCGGCCGGGCACGTGCAAGAATCGCGAAGCGATCGTATGGACACTGCAAAGGCGCCGGGAAAAGGAAAGGGGCAGCAGGCGCCCGCAACCCGAGCAAAACAGCATGGGTCCAGAAGATTCGTGCGATCAGAAAGGTGC
>PNBP01000062.1 GCA_003136075.1 Methanoregula sp.
CCCGGGAGGAGAGCAGCCCGCCGGCGCCGATCAGGGAATGCGGGCCAAGGGAAACACCAATTGCCCCGTCCCGGATCTGCCGGACGATTCCTGCAGCGGCATCGATATCCATGTATTCCGAGAGCAGCTCCCGGTACGCCTCCTTCTGCACCACCGTATTATCAAAGAAATCGAGAAGACGGTGGATGCTGATCTTCTCGTAATCCGCATCCGGGTCAATCGCGCCAAACTTCTTTGCAATCTGCACCAGTTTCCACTTAAAGAGCGCCGTGCGCTTGAGCGCAAGCCGGAGAATGCCGGGCATATGCGTGGGATCGAGTGTGGTGATAAGGTCCCGGACATCCGCTGCCCGTATTGCAAACGGGACCCGGAGCAGGAACCGGTAGGCGTCCAGTTCCAGGCCGACCGTTGTCCCGTGACGGGCGGAGATCAAAATGGAGAGCACCCGCCCGAGCGCTTCGTTTGCCTTGTGGCCGGCACATACATTGCAGACAACACCGTCTTCGGAATTTTCAAGGGTGATGAGCTGGTCAGTCGGAACCAGTGACCGGTTCTTCTCAACCTCGGAAAGGAAATGGGTGGCAAAAGTAATGCTCTCTTTTTCATGGGTATAGTCACCTACATTCCGCTGCCTCCGGACACTGCCGGCTTCGGTTGCCACCGCATACGGGACCGGGATCTGTTCCCCCTCCCATGACGGAAGCTCGCCCTGCGCCTTCCTGGTCGGTTCAACGGTCAGCCTGCCATCGGCAATCTCCAGCACCCGCCAGAGCTGACCCTTCGTGATAAAAACCACACCGGTGTGCACCCACCCAACGACAAACGATTCATCGAGTGTGCCCACGGTCCGGCGCGAAACCATATCAAAGATCGGGACTTTGCGCTCGTCATGGATCATGGAGAGGTTGCCGGAGAGGTAACGGCGGGCCCGGGCGGTTGTGATGATGGTGTCTCCGTCAATACGGATGATCCGGTGCTCCTCCAGTTGCGTGCAGACTTCATCCAGCAGCGGGCCGCAGGTGGCAAAGATGGCGGTGCGCTCAACAATTTCGCGGATCCGCATCCGCGGTATCTCGCCATATTCGACCGCGATGGCGGCGATCTGGTTTGCGAGCACATCACCGGCATTGACCGTGGGAACAACCGGCTCGATCTCGTTTGCCTTTGCCTTGCGGGCGATCACCAGCGATTCGATCAGATCGTCAAAACTGGTCGCAAAGATCGTGCCCCGGGAGATCGTGTTCAGCTGGTGGCCGGCCCGTCCTACCCTTTGCACGAGCCGCGCCACTTCACGCGGGGAACCGAACTGGATCACGTGGTCGACCCGCCCGATGTCGATACCCAGTTCCATGGATGAGGTACAAATCAGGGTCCGGATCTCGCCTTTTTTGAACCGCTCTTCCGCATCAATCCGGATCTCTTTTGAGAGTGACCCGTGGTGCACCTCGACATCCCCGCGCTCGAACAGCGCGTGCCCGAGGGCTTCTGCCGTCACCCGGGTATTGACAAAAACAAGCGTGGAACCTTCCCGCTCCAGTGCCTTTCCAAGAAGCGCGGCCTGCCGTTTGAAATCATCCCCGACAAACGTGACCTTGATCTCAAGGTGTTTTGCAACCGGCACCTGGACAATAGGGCACGGGCGTGCCCCGCAGAGGAAACGCGCGATCTCTTCAGGATTTCCGACCGTTGCCGAGAGCCCGATGCGCTGGAATTCCCCGGCATACACCGCGAGCCGTTCAAGGGCAACGGCAAGCTGGGCGCCGCGTTTGCTTCCCGCCATCTCGTGGATCTCATCTATGACAACAAACCGGACGTTGTGCAGGTGCTTGCGGAGTCTCTTGCCCATGAATAGCGCCTGCAGGGTTTCGGGGGTCGTGATCAGGAGGTCGGGGGGGTTAAGTGCCTGCTTTCGCCGCTCACCGGCAGGTGTATCGCCGTGCCGCACCCCAACCGTCAGACCCAGTTCGTGGCACCACCATTCCATCCGCGAGAGAATATCCCGGTTGAGCGAGCGCAGCGGTGTCACGTACACTGCTTTGAACCCCCCACCGGCAGACAGGGAAAGAAGTGCATTAAAGACCGGGAACATCGCACTTTCCGTCTTGCCGGTACCGGTGGGCGCGATCAGGACGAGGTGGCTGCCGGAGAGGATGAGGGGTATTGCCTGCTCCTGCGCTTCCGACAGCCGGGTAAATCCCCGTTTTCTGATACAGGCCTGAACCTTTGGAGCCAGATGGTCAATCGGCGTCATCGTTCTCCACGAGGCTTAACGGGCCGATATAGGTCCCATCCGAAAGAATGATCTCTGCGGTCTCTTTTTTCATGCACCGGGAGAGCGGCGAGAACGGGTCCCGGGCAATTTTTAAGATATCATACCCGGCAAGCTCGTTGAATGCCGGTATGAAGAGTACCCGGGCGCAGGGTGCAGGTGCGTCGGGGGTTTTCATGCCAAGCGCTGCTGTATCGATCTCAGCCCGCAGGTATGCCGGTGACTGGAGCGCGCACCCCACTTCGTCATGCAGGGATACGAACGGATGGTGGTGCCCGATCACAATCAGGTGTCCGGCAAGTGCCGGTGACGGGACGGTGTGCCCGTGCAGGTACCCGACACCATCAATGACGGCTCCATCTCGTGGCTGCATTTCCCCGTCGCGCAGGAACCGTTGAATACCAACGTCATGGTTGCCGGGGAATACCCGGATGGGGATCCGGTTCCGGATGTCGTTGAGAATCCCCGGCATTTCAAAATATTCCTGCCGGGTAAGCGAGGGGATGCTGTGCTTGATATCGCCAAGAAGGACCAGCATGTCCGGATCGGTGGCATCGATCGTTTTTAAGAGCCGTTCAAGCCGTTCTGCGCTATGGCTTTTGAAATGCAGCCCGTGAGCTGCCAAATCGGCCTCAATGCCGAAATGCAGGTCGGCGACAACGAGCAGCCGCTCGTCACCCTCAATGACAAGCGCCGGACCATCGCTGATAAATTCAACNNGTTTATTATTTCCTTCATCATGTATTTGAATTTATTGTTCAGGCCGCTGAGAATGATCGCTGATAAATTCAATGTTCATAGCGGTTTGACATATCCTTTGAGGGGCTGGTAGCATTCGTCATCGAGGATCAGTGCTTCAATCGCGGCAAGAACCGCGCCGGATACGATCCCCTGCGCAGCCGCCTGATCGATAATTTCCTGCACAGCGATACCCCGGGGGCCACTTCCTGTCCGCATGATCGCCATTACCTGTTCGCGGACATCGGAGGGTTCTTCAGGAACAACAACCGGTGCCGGAATAACGGTCTGGACGCTCTGTACTGCAGTCCTGACCATTCCGGCAATCTCCTGCAGTCGTGCGGGAGTGAGCGCGTAGTGCCTGACAACTTCGGGCATCTGTTCATCGGTACCTCTTCCCGCAACAGCCTCACGGAGCTGTTCGAGTCGTTCGATGGTCTGCTCTGCAGTGTCGAGCACGATGCGGTCCCGCACCGCCCGGTCTATGACCTGCACCGAATCCGGGCGCACGGTAACCACCAGTCCGCCGTTTTTCTGGTACGCATGCACCGTGCCGGATACGGTAACAAATGCAGGTACAGTTATGGTTTTAAACACGCCCGACAGCGAGGTCCGTTTTCCCCCGATGACCAGATCGAATACGCCGGTAGGATCAGCCAGCCGGCAGCGGAGAATATCCCCGCTATCGGTCACTTCAGTCAGCGCACCGGCCAAGAAAACCTGCCGGCACCATGCACCCCCCGGTGTCACTACCCATGCCAGGCCGCTCCCATTGGGAGCGGGGACAAACAATGTTGCCGCGTGTAAATCCTGTGCAAAAACCCGGGCTGCGCCTTCCATACTCGTGATCAATAATAAGAAAAGAAAGATATTCAAGGTATAGTCAGTGATATGTCCGCTCTTTGCAGCAGGGGAACCTCCAATACAGCAATGTTACACTATCCCATATAATAGTGAAATTGGATTTGAGAAAAAGCGTATTTTATTCCTGTTAGATTATTTGCAGCGATTCCGATTTACTTACAAGAAAACAGCGAAGATATTAAAAAAATATGCATAAAACCAAAAGATTTCGTCTCAAAACAATAAACATTTTTTCGTATCAATTCTTTAGTGTAAGTGATCACAATCCACTTCAATTTCATTGATGGGGGCTGATGCCCCCAT
>PNBP01000071.1:0-720 GCA_003136075.1 Methanoregula sp.
ACACCGGGGCATCATGCCGGATTCGGTATGAACTATCCTCAGAACACTGTTTTTGCACGCCGGCGTGCCCGGATGCCGTAACCGGTCATGCTGCGCCCCCGGATAGATACCCCCCGCTTACGGGTAATAGCCCCTACAGACGATAGGTGTGTGTCAAAGGGCGCCCCAAGACACGAAGAACCAGAAGAGCAGTAAAAGGCCGGCAGGATGCCTCCCTTCGCCTCTCCAGGGTTCTGATGTACAGCAGGAGAACAAACCGGGCAAAGACCTGTAACAGATCTTCTGACCCACGAGATTCCAAAACGGGATCTCAAAACAACAAAACAGGAGTGAAAAACTATGGTAGATTTCGTACAGAACCAGACAGTAAAGAGCGCAGTCCGGATACTCCCGGACCCGATTGCAGACATCACGGCCTTCAACACGATCGTCCAGTCTGTGATAACAAACAATCCCTTCGGGTGTGTATCGTACATGAGCGGTGGCCTGAATCACCAGCCCGTCGAAAAGACCCGCGAGATGTACACGGCGAAATTCGTGTACGAGGACACCGGCGCAAAGCGTGTCGGCACCGGATCGGAGAACTACAACACCATCGCCGGCTTCAACGCAGGCATCGCAGCGGTGCTGGCCAACTCCGCAAACACAACCGCACACGGCGGGGATGTTGCGCGGAACCCGGCCGGAGACACCTACGCGGTGACACTGAAGTGCCACGAT
>PNBP01000071.1:740-51979 GCA_003136075.1 Methanoregula sp.
TCCTTGTCATGTGGGACCGGGTGCTTGACCATATGGAAGCATCCGGGGGACCGGAATCAAAAAAGTAAGTGGCAGGGGAATATCCCCTGCCATTTATTTTCAGGTGGGTTTTTTTAATAATACACCATGCTTGGTGTGTATTTTTTGAGTGGATTATCCCGCATGAAGGAAATAATTGCATTTAATTCACGTATTGAAAAAGAGATTCAGCATGAATTAACGGGAAGAGAAGCATTCCGTGGTGTTCAACCGGGTGCCGGACTTTAAGGCATAACAGATAGATCTGCTGTGCAAAAATTCAGTGTCCATGTCAAAACTATATTTCGATATTTTTATAATCCGGTGCCAACGATAGACTCTCCATTAAGCACCTGCGATTTTCAGGTTGGCATCAGTACAGGAAAAAGGAGATGACCCGATATTGCAATCAAACACAGCAATATTGAGATATTTATGCGATTTTTTGAATGTCATAAAAAAGATACCGTCTTTCCATAATGGAACAAATATTGCATGCCGGCTGAGTTGTCTCACTCTTAAGGAAAATTCTCATCGGAAATATACCGGATTGGTGACGGCATGAATGCCATACGTTATTGCCTGTTCTTTTTAGCTCTCATCCTGCTTTTCGGGTTGGCAAGTGCACAGGCCCCATTAGCAGCGTTTACCGGGACGCCTTTAAAGGGGCCATCACCATTGACGGTCAATTTCACTGATAATTCAACCGGTAGTCCCACAGGCTGGGCATGGTTTTTCGGCGACGAGACTTACACGGAACCATGGACGGAGATGACCGCGAGTGCCGGATGGTTGCCAAGAACGGAGTTCAGCAGTGTTGCGATGCCGGACGGTAGTATTGTACTGATGGGCGGTTTTGGCGCCAGCGACTTTAAGAATGATGTGTGGCGATCAACAGATGACGGTGCAACGTGGACGGAGATGACCGCGAGTGCCGAGTGGCCAGTTAGACAGGATTTCAGTAGTGTTGCGATGCCGGACGGCAGCATCGTGCTCATGGGTGGAGTTGGGGGGACCAGCGCCCCCAGCACTATCCACGGTTTTAATGACGTGTGGCGTTTGCAGCCCGTCGGGTCATCGGCACAGAACCCATCGCATACCTATACGAAACCAGGGAGATTCCAGGTAGCGCTCCAGGCATACAATGCCAATGGCTACAACAGCATGCAGAAGGCGGGTTATATCAACGTAACGGGGGCTTTGACAGTCACCGGCGTCTCACCGATATCTGGTTCCCCATCTGGGGACACCCCTGTAATCATCACGGGAACTGGCTTTACCGATGTCACGGGAGTTTTTTTTGATAATATCCCGGCCAAGTCGTTTGTTGTAAACGGTGATACGGAAATCGACGCTGTAGCTCCGCCAGTTCCTCCAGGAGCTGGATCGTCTGGAATTGTTGATGTCACGGTCGCGAATTCTGCTGGTAGCTCTGATATCTACCATGCTGACGAATATCAATATACCCCGTATATTTCCGGTGTCTCACCGGTATCTGGTTCAATAAACGGTGGCAATACGGTAACTATTACTGGACACAACTTCAAAGATGCGACGGGCGTATATTTTAGCCTGACCGGATATAGTTCGGATGGCATTGCGGCTACCCAGTACACCATAATAAATGATAATACGATTAGTGCCGTCGTTCCAAATTTTGGAATATCTAGAAATTATGATGTCCTTGTCACGAATGCCGCAGGTGAGAATTATAATTCTCCGGTGGTGACATATAACACTCTTCCAGTTGTCACCGAGATCTCACCGAATTCCGGTCCGACAGGAGGGGGCAACACGGTAACCATCACGGGGATCGGCCTTGAAGACGGGGATGCGGTAAGTTTCGGCGACAAGGTGTCTCCAAATATAAATGTGATTCATGGTGTAATCACCGCAGTCGTTCCGCCGGGATCCGCCGGCACCGTTGACGTTAGGGTGATGGATAGCTGGTCGAAGCTTTATTCACCAATTTCACAACCAGCTGATCAATACACCTATACATCTGCATCCTCAACGACATCGGTGCCATCGGACGGGATAGTCCCCACCCTTACCACAGTCGAAGCAGATGTCCAGACCGGCTCGTCACCCTCAGTCCCATCGACCATTGACATCCCGGCACAGACCACGGTTACCCTGCCAGCCGGTGCCACAAACCAGATTTCTGTCGCATCAGCATCGGTGACCCCATCATCCAACCCCTCTGAAACCACATTCTCCGTCGTGCCCGGACTTGCTGTCGATGCAGACCCGTCCGGTACCACCTTCAGCAACCCGGTGACCATCTCGTTCACCGTGACCCCGGCGGAATATGCCTCTGTTCTCACGCAGGCCGCGGATAATCCTTCCGGTATCACCATCAAATACCAGGAACCAGGATCTACCACATGGACCACGCTCCAGACAACCGTTACGGCAAGTGGAACTAATTACGTTATCAGTGCCCAGACCATCAGGTTCTGCACGTTTGCGGTCTTCTCGGCACCGGTCTCTGGAGGGGCGGGCAGCAGCATCAATGCCGAGTCCGGCTCAGGATCCAGCGGTCCCTCATCACTAGATATTACTTCACCCGGGGGAACGGCCGGCCAGACCGTTACGTTCGCNNGGTCTCGATCGTCTCGTCCCAGACCCTTGGTTCCACCGATCTTACCGTGTCGGATGCGACTCTGGTTACGACACCTCCGGGCAACGGCAGGATCACGGACGGCGTTGTTGCAATCGAACCTGTGAGTGTCAACCCGTCTGCAATCACTTCGGGGACCATCTCCTTTGCCGTTTCTGGGACCTGGCTCTCCCAGCATGGCCTCACCCCGCAGAACATCGTCATGATGAGGAACGACGGCAGCGGGTGGACTGAATTACCCACGACCTTTGTCGGCCAGAACGGGAATGCATATACCTTCACGGCAACCACACCGGGATTCTCGTATTTCGCGATCACCACCCGGCTCAATGCAACCGCCGTGAACGCAACAGCAACGATGTCTCCGAAGGTAAATATGACTCAAACCTATGCACCGGCCGTGCCAACCGGCAGAATCCCGGCCCCAACAATGTCTGCGGTATCGATCCCGACTGCTGCCCCTGAGGTAACCCGGACGACCGCAGTACCTGCTGTGACAGGGGCAGGTTCCGGATCATCGTTGCCCGTCCTGATCATCGCTGGGGTTGCCGGGATTGTGGTTGTTATTGGCGGCGCGCTCCTCGTCCGCCGGTGGTGGATCCGCAGGCAGAACCCGGCACTATTCCGTGACTATGATTGATTTTTGTGAACGAAAAACTGGGGAACGGGGATCTTGACCCGTTGGCAGCCCCGTTCAAACGAATGGGTTCGGCATAACGCCGTGTTTTCGGTTTTTCACACGGGTATTGTGATGTAACAGAGATAGGATCTGCACCGCACTTTACTAAGCATCATGTACAAGTGCATTTGGAAAATCTATTTCTCAAAAACCACGTTTTCTGCGAACCGGGAGTTCAATATTTCGGGTTTTTGAACTCGCACATCATTTCAGAAGAGGGTTCGTTTGCCAGATGCGTAATTCGTAAAACGGGGTTCCTGTGGTGACCTTGCCTACATCGTCCGAACCAGATCGCCGATCTCGCATGAACTAGTTAAGTGAAAACCAGTTCTTATCTGCATCTCAAATAACATGATTTTTATTAATGGAAAATATATGTTACATTATCTCCGGGGACTTTGTTCTCTCCCGACAGTGTACTCCCCCCTACAGCAGCAACTCATTTGATCTCTTTCCTCGGAAGACTGAGAGACTGACCCCCATGGAGAGGATCAACCGAATGAACACGTCTGGTAAGAAATTTTCCGTGAATACCACGAAACGCCGGAACACATTCATACTGCCGTTTTGTAGTGCCCTTGTTCTCGTGATCATAGTGGTTAGCCCGGTATCGGCAGCTTCGTTGAATCAGATCGTCGCATCCAGCGGAGTGGTTGGGGGTTCAGCGAATCTCAATATGGGCGGGAGCTTCAAGTTTGCTGATTCATTTTTAGATACCATGGTGAGTTGTTCCGGGGGAAAAGGGGCGACACAGCTTAACTGGAATGAGTATTACCAGAATGACAATACGCAGGAACGTATCATTTCAGGCACGGCATCTGGGAAGGAGTACCAAGAGATTCAGTACAAAGAAACCTGGGGTGCCGGACTTGGCACGAATTATCCTGGCACCTATATGGAGTATATTGACCGCGGGGGTAATCGGTGGGTGCGAATACGCGTTTATGACGTAAAAGGTAACCCTGTCGACCGCTATGACTCATATAACGGCGACGAAATATCTTCGAGTATCTCGGACGGTATCTTTCCTGCAGACTTTGCCACCGCCGGAACCCAGCCGACACCGGATGAATTTGCCCAGGCGCTCGACAATCTGCGAATATCAACGTGTGGCGGGGTTAAAATCCCCCAATCCAGCCCGACAATTGATGCTGGAAACCACAACCCGCTCACGGATACCATCGACGACCAGAATGGGAATCCACTCCCGGACACCGTGAACTGGGTGAGCAGCGACCCTGCGGTCGCCACTGTGGATTCGTCCGGAGTGGTGATTGGTGTGTCCCCCGGGGTGGCGACCATTACCGCTCAGGACACGACCAACTCCGGGCTTTTTGGTCATTCCTATGTGACCGTCCAACCGTCGAGTCCAGCACCTGCAACAGCGGGAATGCAGCTACGGAATGATGCCAATCGTTCCGGTGATTACAGTGCAGTCGCTGGCGCGACCGGAACCACAGTATCTCTGTGCTGGAGTTATTCGATGCCAGATGAAGGTCTAGGGCCGGGTATGTTTTGGTTTGGCTCCAGCCCGGTCGTAGAAAATGGTATGGTATACGTGGGGGATTTTGGAGAAAATACCTATGCTCTCAATGCAACAACCGGTGCTTTGACCTGGAGATATGACAAAAATAACAATGGAGGTTCAGGACTTTCGAGCACTCCGGCGATTGCCAATGGTGTTGTGTATATAGGAAATTATGATGGTAGTCTAATTGCTCTCAATGCCACGAGCGGGGCAAAGATCTGGAGTTTTGGGACTTTAACAAATGACGGTGGGACATTCAGTCCGGCGGTCGCAAACGGCGTGGTGTATGTGGGAGGTAGTGGGTATGATGATAATTTATATGCTCTCAATGCTGCCACCGGTGAAGTGGTCTGGAGTTATAATGCTGGAGCTATCGGACTTAATTCCGATCATAGTTTAAGTGATGTGGCAGTCGCGAATGGTTTAGTGTATATCGGCCATTCGGATTTTTCTTATTGGCCTTGGTATGGTTCTATATATGCCTTCAATGCTGCCACTGGCAATAGGGTATGGAGTTATGATACGACTGGGATAGATCCAACTATGCCGACGGTAGCGAATGGCGTGGTGTATGAAGTGAGTGATGATCCTAATCCAGTCTACGGAACTGGAATTGCCGATTCAAAACTCTACGCACTCAACGCAAATACCGGTGATTATATTTGGAGTTATACATTCGAAGGGAGTGAACTAGATTATTCTGGTCCGACAGTAGCGAACGGTATGGTATATGTAGGTGCTAATAAGGGCAATATATACGCGCTTGATGCTGCCACCGGTGTACCGGTCTGGACCTATACAACCGGAGACAAAGTGTCTTCCAGTCCAGCGGTAGCAAACGGCGTGGTGTATGTGGGGAGTGAAGATGATAATGTCTACGCCCTTAATGCCACTACCGGAAATTTAATCTGGAAATATAAGACCGGAGACAAAGTAGATTCCAGCCCAGCGGTAGCAAACGGCGTGGTGTATGTGGGGAGTAATGATGGAAACCTATACGCACTGTATACCAATCCCCCGCCCATGCCTACCGTTACCAGCGTCTCTCCGAACTATGGTCCACCCGCCGGGGGCACAAGCGTAACCATCACGGGGACTGGCTTCACCGGTGCGACCAAGGTTACCTTCGGCGCCACGCCAGCCACCTCGTTTACTGTCAACAGTGATAGCGATATCGTCGCAGTAGCTCCTGCCGGTACCGACATCGTTGATATCACGGTTACCTCTCCCTCAGGCGAATCAGGGACATCAGATACCGACCTGTATAGCTATATCCCCATTGTTACCGGGGTCTCATCGCCGGCATGGGGATCATCACTCGGGGGCAACACTGTCACCATAACGGGAAGTAATTTTGACGGAGCGACGGGGGTATCGTTTGGGGATACCGCGGCGCCCTCATTTAACCCCATAAGTGATACTGAAATTACGGCCACAGCTCCCGCCGGTTCTGCGGACATGGTTGATATTACGGTCACGAATCCCGGAGGAGAATCCGAGACCTCGGATGCGGACCTGTATGTTTACGGCCCGACGATTGCCACGGTCTCACCAGTATCCGGTCCGACGGGAGGGGGCAACACCGTAACCATCACGGGGAGTGGATTTACGGGTGCGATCAATGTCACCTTCGGCACCATACCAGCCACATCGTTCACCGTCAACAACGATACCCGGATCAGCACCGAAGTTCCGCACAGCTCGACGGCCGTTCCCGTGGATATCACGGTCTCATCTTCAGGAATTATCTCGGAGACCTCGACAGCCGACCGGTATACCTATACTGCAGCAGTCACTCCCCAGCCTACAACGGAGATCGGGACGATCATTACATCGGTACCAGGGACTATCTTAGCGTCAACTACGGTCTCGGTACCTGCAAGCACGACGGATCCAGATATCCAGGCCTCCTGGGGCGGTGTGACGGTAACCCCCGAGTCAGGGACAAGTTCACCCTCAATTGCGACGACGACATATCAGAACCTGGATCCCGGTACGCTTACCAGCTACCAATCAGCGTTTGCCCTCCAGGGGCTTGATATCAATTCTGTATACTATGTCGTGGTCGTCACCAAAACCAATGTCACCGTATCGTCGGGTCCTGCCAATATTACGATGAGCGTACCGACCAGCTGGTATAATGCTCAGGGAGGGTCAGGCAACATTCGCGTTGTCCATACGTCCGATACCGGGGCTACCGATATTTTAACGGTACAGAGTGCCGCAGCCAATACGCCAACTTCAGGATACATGACACTAATTTTTAATTCCCCACAGGGATTGTCCACCTTTACCCTGGTCTCGGTCATGAACGCGCCGGTTGGCAGCAGTAGTTCCGGATCAGATTCCGGTTCGGGTTCCGGTGTGGGTGGGTCATCGGCAGCAACCGCTTCCAGTGCTACCGCAGGACAATCAGCGACTTTCTCATTTAACCAGAATCCCAGTGTAACCTCGCCTGTGGCAGTAAGTNNTAGTAATGTCGAAATGATTGCATTACCTGCAAATATCGGGAATCCATTGGCGGGGCAGACCGTTGCCGGTTACATTGAGATTACCCCAATCGGCATCAACCCTGACATCATCGGACCCGGTAGTATCACGTTCTCTGTGAACGGACAATGGCTGAGTGATCATGGTGTGAACCCTGCCAATATCGTCCTGATGCGGGATCACGAGGGTCAATGGACGACGTTGCCTACCACGTTTGATCACCAGACCGGGAATACCTATTATTTCGATGCGACAACGCCGGGTTTCTCGTATTATGCCATTGTCGCGCAAACGCCGGGAACTATCACAAATGCGACTGCGTCATCTTCGGTAAGTTCCGTTGTTCAGACCATTACTCCGGTATTTACTACGATACCGGTTTCAAAACTACATGTCCAGAACCCTGTTATGACGAAACCAGTTCCAACCACAACGACAATTGCACCAGCGGTAATCTCACCAATATTTGGATCTCCACTTACGCTTGCCATCGCTGGTGTGGTTGGCATCGTTATCCTTATCGGAGTAGGTTTCCTTGTCCGCCGGTGGTGGATCCGCAGGCAGAACCCGATCCTGTTTAAAGATACCCCCTTTTTCCGGTGAGAGGGGGGTTCAAACTTCAGCCCTTGCATTATCTTATTTTTAAAAAGGATTTCAAAACCACCCTTCAAGCGTCTTCTGCCCTGCCTTAACCGCATACGCTTCAAGGGCCTTGTTCACCCGATCTTCGGAGAAATCATACCCGTCGCAAAGCATCTTCTTTATCCCCTCGCTGTCCGGGTGATTCCATGACAGGGTATAGTCACTCGTCACCGGAGGATGGAGAAACAGGTCAATGACCGGGACTGGATCAAAGTCCGGCTGGCTCTCTTTGAGTTTTGCTTCAAACTCGCCCTTCTGTACCAGTTTCAGGCCTGTCTTGGGGCCGACACCATGGACCCCGGCATTGAAATCAGTTCCCACAAGGATACCTATCTGGATCAACTGTTCGCGGGAGATATGCAGCCCGGAGAGCACATCGGCAAGGACGATCCGCTCCAGGTTGACCGTGATCGTCCGGCCCCGGATCTTCCGTTTGCCGGTAATGGTCAGGTTCCGGGCAAGTGTCGGGGAGCCAAACAAAAGTGTATCATAATCCTGCGATACCGCATACCGGGCATCGCCTTTTGCCACCATATATGCTGCCTGTGCCTCCCCCTCGCCCGGAGCCTGTATCACCGGAATACCCATCAACCGGAGAAGTTCTTTTGAGGTCGCAAGAATGGTCGCATCCACGCGGGTGGATGACCGTGCCTGCTTGTATGCCTCTGCCTCGTCTCCGCGCTGGAGTGCCTCCATCCAGCGCTCTCCTGCAGTATCGCGGACTTTCCGGCGGGCATTAATCCTAGCCTGCTTTAAATCCGTTGGCACGCCATCAAATACAAAGACCGGTTTTATCCCTTTCCCTAAAAAATTCGAGATCCGGAAAAGGATGCCGGAGAGGTGGGATGTAACCCGGCCGTTGCGGTCCATCAGCGGGGTGCCGTCCGGCTGCCGGATGATGGTAAGGAACTGGTAGAGGGTATTATTTGCATCGACTGCCGCAACTCCTCCAAGGCTTTCCCATTCGACCGGAGTCTTATAATCCGCGATAATGTCCCGTAAAGCAACACCCATTGTTTCACCGTCCCACAAAAAGAAAAACCCGGATTACTTGTATGCCCGTTTGGACATTTCAGTAACCAGCTCATCCAGGTGCGTGATCGCCATATCGTATTTCTGTGCCATCCGGCTTGAGATTTCCTCTAAGTTTGAGCGCAGCATCCGCTCGCGGGATATGACATTCTGTTCCAGACGCCGTACCTTGATCTGCAGGGAAAGGAAAAGCCCGCCCAGCGAAAGCATCATCAGGACTGCCGCGATCGCAATCGTAAGATCCTGCCAGAAACGGAGGATGAGGACGAGCGTGGAGATAATCATGACGATGGTGAGCAGGATATCAATAAGATACTCACGTATGTCCATGCTTTTAGATGATGAAGGCATACTAATTAAGCTAACTATCTGTCCGGAGAACCGTTATGGACTATAAAAAAATTATACCGTTCCTTGCCATGCCCATCCTTCTGCTCGCCGTAGAAGCGGGTTCGATCCTGCTCTCCCTTCCCATCCAGGCAGCAGGACTTGTTGCGTTTGATAACCCAAACTCGGTTGTAAACCCGATCATTTTTGTCGTGATTCTTCTCGCGTTCACCGGGCTCCTTTTGCTCCTCATAAAATATAACCTGAAAAAAGTGATCTCTGCGGTCATCGGTATCTCCATCTTCCTGACGTTTGGGTATATTTTTACCGCCCTTGTCACGATGGTGATGGGAACAACTGACGCAGCAATCGTGGTTATGCTCATCCTTTCTGTGCTTGCGACAGTTGCCCTGTATGCATACCCGGAATGGTATGTCATCGACATTCTTGGCATTTTTATTGGGGCGGGTGTTGCGTCGATCTTTGGTGTATCGCTCAATATCTGGCCGGTTATTGTGCTCCTTGTCATCCTCGCGGTATATGACGCGATTTCGGTGTACAAGACCCGGCACATGATCACTCTTGCAGAAGGAGTCATCGATTTAAAATCGCCGATCCTCTTTGTCATTCCCAAGCGCCGCAGCTACTCGTTTATCCGCGAAGGTGTCGGAAAACTGGATGAAGGCGGGGAACGGTCGGCATTTATTATGGGCATGGGAGACCTGATCATGCCGTCCATCCTAGTTGTTTCGGCAAATGTCTTTTCAAAAAGTGACCGGTTATTTGGGGCGATCAACCTGCCCGCACTCGGTGCGATTATCGGGTCGCTTGTCGGTCTTGTCGTCCTTTTGTACTTTGTCACGTCAGGACGCCCGCAGGCCGGTCTGCCGCCATTAAACGGCGGCACGATTATTGGGTTTCTGGTGGGCTGGGCTCTTGTCGGCTTTGTATAAATGCGGGTTTGAACACGAGGAGTTCTGACAACACCTTGTCAACTCCCTCTTTTGTTTGTGTTGACATGGACAGGTACTTGTCGTCTACTACGATGTCTGATTTGTTCGCCACAACAACAAGAGGCACTTTTACCATATCTTTCACTTCGTCAAGCAGCCTCAGCTGAACGTCCATCGGGTACCCGCAATGCTCTGACGGGTCGAGAATAAAGAGGATAACATTAGCGACGTTCATCATCGCGGACAGCGCCTGCTTCTCGATTGCGTTGCGCTCTTCTGCAGGACGATCCAGAATACCCGGTGTATCAACAAACTGGATCCGGTGACGGCCGTCCTCGCGGTGGCCGACGATAATGCTTTTTGTGGTAAACGGGTAGCATGCGATCTGGGGGTCAGCGGAAGAGACCAGCCGGATAAATGAGGATTTTCCCACGTTGGGGTAACCGGCAATGACAATGGTATAGGCATCTTCGACATGAGGTAGTTTCCGGAGCACGTTTCGCACGTCGTTTAAGAACCGCAGGTCTTTATCAATCTGGTGCACCATAGAGGCAAGCCGGGCAACCGCCCGCTTCCGTAACACCAGTGTTTCTTCCGAATGCCGGGACTCAATTGCCAGCTGGTTGCCCACCATCTTCGTATGCTTTGCCGCCCAGCCAACGGCCCCCAATGACTGTTTTATGTTGTCAATACCGTAGAGGATGTCAGCCAGTTCCCGGTAAAATGGCGGTATCTGGTCAAATTCGGGAAATCCACGGATAATATATACCAGCCGGTCATGGATCGCTGCGCCAACCGCCCGTACAAACTCTTCATTTGCGCGCTCCTTGTTCGTCTTCTCTTTCATCTTCTTTGCTGCACGGCGGAAACTCCGGTCAAGGATTTCATCCGCCGTCGGCACGGTTGGCATTTTTTCGAATTCCACAAAACTCAAACCTATATATTCATAGAGTGTTATAACGTCTTATCGTTATGGACTTGTCCCTGATCCAGAAAGACATCTTAATCACCCTTATTACGCTGTATCACCAGCAGTCCCATTCCATCAAAGGCGAGGAGATTGCTGACTTGATCCAGCGCAATCCGGGAACTGTGCGCAACCAGATGCAATCCTTAAAGGCAATTGGTCTGGTTGATGGGGTACCGGGTCCAAAAGGGGGATATATCCCCACAGAAACGGCGTACCGGGAACTCAACCTGAACACCACGGGTGTGGATTATGATGTCAAGATCAGCCGGGACGGAAAAGAGGTTAAGGGGGCACATGTCCAGGAGATCGATTTCACCACGCTCTGCCACCCGGATGTCTGTCATGCGGTGATCAAACTGGTCGGGAGCTCCAAAATTTTCAATATCGGAGACCAGATCACCATTGGCCCGACACCGGTAAACAAGCTCCTGATACGGGGAGAAGTGTTCGGTAAGGATGAAGCAAAGCAATCGCTTCTTATCGCGACTTCAGAGATGTTCTCGCTCCCAAAAAAGCCAATCCGGCATTATATGAGCAGCCCTCTTAAAGTCCTGAAGAGTACGGACACTATCCGCGATGCGATCAGGCTGTTCAATATCAACCACTTTCATGGTGCCCCGGTTATTGACCGGGAAAAACTGGTCGGTATCGTCACTATGAGTGATATCATCAAGGCTCTGGACGCCGGGCTCCCGATGGAGACCAGACTTTCTGGCGTCATGACGACAAATGTTGTTGAAGCACCCTCTGATACCCGGCTCTTTGAAGTGATCCGGCGGTTCAAGGAACGGGAGATTGGGCGACTGATTGTTGTTGAAGAGGGAAAACCCGTGGGGATCATCACGCAATCGGATATTATCCGGGTGTTCCCCGCATTATAACGGGACGTTGCCTTTTTTTAATGGTACCGGGCTCTGTTTAAATCCTCTTTTCTTTGGCATTCACAAATTCTCTGCAAAAGTTACGAAACGAACCCTGATTACCGATTTCTCAAAATCGGTTGCACTATAGCATCAGAATGCCAAAAACCCTGAAAATGATGAATTATTCCTTAAAATAACGGATTTGGCACCTCTATTTCAGATCACTTTAAATATTAATAAATCGACATTTTTTTCATGACTCGCATCTTTGCCCGCACACTATCACGAAAAAAGGTTATGAGCAATGACGGTAAGCTTATCGGAACGCTCAAAAATATCCGGGTTGATTTTGATTCAGGGCAGGTTCTCGAGATGATCGTTCACCCTGACCAGACGTTTGTCACGGATGGTTACACTCTTGAGGATGACAAACTGCTCATCATCCCGTTTGAGTCGGTAAAAGATATCAAGGACTATATTGTGGTTGACCGCTACCTTGCACGAAGGTAAGGCTCATATTTTTTAAGTGCATCAACAAACCCGTCTCCATACTCTTTTTCGCTTACATAATCTGCGACCACTTTTATTCCCGGGTGCGCATTTGCAACGGTGATACCCATACCGGCAGTCTTTAGCATCTGGAGATCGTTTAACGAGTCACCAATTGCAAGGAAGTCGGATGGGAAACGTCCCATGTCCTTTGCGAGAGCAAGAAGAGCAGTTCCTTTATTGACTCCGAGAGACTGCAGGTGTATTGCATAGCCGGTATCGATAACCTGTACCGGGTAATTTTTAAGAAATGTCGTTACATCATCTGCGGGAACGGTACGGGCAAATGCGAGGTCGGCAAACCGGTAGGTGGGGCTGTAGAGTTCCAGTTCAATACCTTTTTTCCGGTAATAGTCCTGGAGTGCATCAAGAGCGGCGCGGCAGACAGACTGGTCCCCGTTGATGTGGGGGGTGCCTGTATACCCGATCCGGTACACCCCGCCGTTCTCGGCGATAAACGTGCCATGCGTTCCGATCATCTTGCAGAGGGCATCCATAAAACAGGAGGTGTTGCCGCTTGCCAGCACCACCTCAATGTCCTGCTCCACGAGCGAGCGGATCATTTTGATCGCCCCGGTATCGATCCTGCGGGTGTGGTCGGTGATAGTTCCGTCCACATCAGTAAGGAGTGCTTTCAGCACGGCTTAAGGCCACCCTCTTCAACCATGAACGGTGCCTCACCCTCGGGCAGGTTGGGGCTGTCAACAAGACGTGCGATACGTTTGCCGCCTTTGCTCTTGCGGAGATAGAGGCGGAATGTTGCGGTATGACCGACAATATTGCCCCCGATGGGTTTTGTCGGGTCACCAAAGAATACTGCCGGGTTGGACATGACCTGGTTAGTGACAAGGCCCACGCCATTGTGCTCGTCAATGAGTTTGAAGAGCTCGTGCATATGCCGGTTCAGTTTCTGCTGGCGGGCGGCAAGTGTTCCCCTGCCGGCGTATTCCGCCCGGAAATGTGCGGTCAGAGAATCGATGATAAAGAGTTTTACTGGTTTACCGCTGTCCTTTAACTCGTTTGCCAGATCCCGCGAGTTATCGATGAGAAGCATCTGGTGATCTGATGTATGCGCACGTGCGATATGGATATTCTTCAAAAATTCCTGCGGGTCCGGGGCATCGTCAAGCCCGAGGCCGTTTACCATCTGTTCGATACGTTCCGGACGGAAGGTATTCTCGGTATCGATGTAGATGACACTGCCGTCCAGACCACCCTGTTCCAGGGGAAGCTGCACGTTCACGGACATCTGGTGGACGATCTGACTTTTACCCGACCCGAACTCACCGTACATCTCGGTGATCGCCTGTGTCTCCATACCGCCACCTAACAGGGCGTCCAGCTCCGGGACCCGAAACGAGAGTTTTTTGACATCCTTTCTCTGTTCAAAGATGTCTTTTCCTGTCTTGAACCCGCCGATATCTGCCGATTCACGTGCGGCTTTGATGATCTTCTTTGCCGTGGATTCGGATATTTCGGTGATCTCTGACAGTTCTGCTGGTGCTGCGGTTGCAATGCTTTCCACTGAAAGGTAGCCTGCTTCACGAAGCTTGTCTGCGGTGCTTGGTCCAACACCCGGTAAATCTTCAATGTCTAATGGTTTTTCAGCCATTTCTTGCACATCTCCTATGGCATAACAACATTTCAACCTCGCCCATATAGCCCCTGCGACTGTGCGGGGTGAAAGTGATTATGCATGATCATCAGGTGTTTTCCTGTGTACCGGTGAACTGCACCAGCCGCGCCATGACCTCTTCCGGTGTCCGTTGTATGGGGTCAACCTGCTGCGGGATAATCCGGTTGCCTTGCCGGGTACAGCAGATCCGCAGATCCGATCCATGTGGATACTCCCCTTCAACAATGAAGCGCTCCTTCCCGTTGTCAATGAATATACAGCCATTGCCCGCAATAATCGTTCCGGAAAAAACAATTTCCTCTGGTACCTCTTTTGGGACCTCCAGGATACTTCCTCTCCCAATACCCAGTTCAATANNACTCCAAACCGTCCGGCTTTCGCAGAAGCATGATAGATCTCCAGGCGGTCACCGGGAGCAATCGCGGCAAGCGCCTTGTCCCCCCAGAGTACGACCCGGATCTCATCATTGCCATCGCTGATACACAGGTTTCGTACCCATGACGCGGAACCATCACGGGACACAAACGAACGCGGCTCCTGCACCGTCTTTACGGTTCCCTGCACAGAATAGAACCCCTGGTCACTGACTGATTCAATCGGGGTAAACGGTACCCCAATCTGCTGATCGATGACTGTGACTGTACTTTTCTCATCGAGACTATATGCCCGCCCCTCACCCCGGTTGTTGGGTTTGGCCGCGGTAATATGCACGGCAGAACCCGGGGCAATATCCGCGAGGAGGTCCGGGCTCCATGCAACCAGCCGTGCCGTGCCGTTATCGTCACCGATTACTCCTTCCACCATTTCAGCCGTGGTTCCATCCCGACGGCTAAATGTTCTGGGTGGTTCGATGCCAAGAATCACGACATCCAGATCAACCGGTTCAGACGAAAGGCCCCCACCGGATCCACCAGCCGGTATCGTACAGGTAATCTCACACGTGGCTTTTCGCAGGGCAAGCGCGTAAATCTCTTTTGCTCCCCTGCCGGCAGATCGCCCGATGATCTCAAGGACGTCGCCGATTGAAATCTCCACCGCCGCCCCGGCTTTTTCATCCCAGAGAACAATGCGGACAGATCCGGTTTCATCCCCGAGCAGCAGGGTGGCAACCCAGCCTTTTTCACCGTCATTGCGGTCAAATTCGTGCGGCTCGGTCTTGTCAATGACTTTCCCAAAAAAAGAGAACAGGCTCGATTTGCCTGACAGTTCCCGGATCTTTACGTGCTGGCGCCCAAGTTCGCCGACCACAAGCATTGCCGCAGTTGGCTCATCGACCAGATCCCCGCACTCTTCGATTTTTGTATCTACGCGCCGCTCAAACTCTTCTTTTGAGATGAGGTCATCGACAAGTGCGTAATGGAAGAGCACGGGCAGGAGCCTCCTCCTGTTACTGCTGCCATGGCGGACGCTGCATCGTACCGGTAATATCCCCGATGGTTTCGCCGCGGCGCATCAGTGCCACATCTTTACCCCGGATGAGTACTTCCGGGCACCGGGGGCGGCTGTTGTACTGCGAGGACATCGCGTAGCCATATGCGCCGGTATCGAGGACGGCAATGATATCTCCTGCTGCAAGTTCCGGCAGCCGGCGGTCCGGTGCGAGGATATCTCCCGTTTCACATATCGGTCCGGTGACGGTGTATTCGGTTGTAAGGGGAGCATCAGCCTTGTTAACGACAATCACTTCATGGTAGGCATCATACATCGCGGGGCGGATCAGCAGGTTAAATCCGGCGTCTACATTTGCGAATCGTTTATGCGCAGTTTTAGTAGAATTGACCCGGGTGAGGAGGACGGTTGAATCGGCGACCAGTGAACGCCCCGGCTCTACCCAGAGTTCGGGTGTAATCCCACACGCTTCGAGACCCACCCTGAACAGGGGAATAACTTTTGCCGCATAATCTTCGGCAGTGGGAGCCGGATCGGTGTCATGGTGATAGGGAATACCCAGTCCGCCGCCAATATCGATAAACTCAAGTTTCACGCCCATACCGGTGAGTTCTTTTGCGATCCTGACCATGACCTCCGCTGCCCGGGCAAAGGGCTCCACATCGAGGATCTGCGAACCGATATGGCAGTGGATCCCGACCGGTCTGATGTTTTTGCAGGCAAGCGCTTCCCGGTATGCTGCCGGGATCTCTTCGTGGGGGATACCAAACTTGCTGGTTTTAAGTCCCGTGGCGATCTTCGGGTGCGTCGGGACTTCAAGCGCCGGGTTGACCCGAAACGCGATCAGTGCAACCTTTCCTGCCGCCCGTGCCGCTGCATCGAGCTGGTGGAGTTCATCCAGCGAATCCACCGAGACTTTCACGCCTTTTTCCACTGCAAAACTGAGGTCGCCGGGTGTTTTTGAACTCCCGTTAAAGAGCAGTCGTTCCGGCCGCATGCCGGCTTCCAGTGCAAGGTGGAGTTCCCCTGAGGAGAAT
This sequence comes from Methanoregula sp., assembly GCA_003136075.1. Lineage (GTDB taxonomy): Archaea > Halobacteriota > Methanomicrobia > Methanomicrobiales > Methanospirillaceae > Methanoregula. The sequence continues at coordinate 17,477 of PNBP01000071.1, forward strand.
ACATCAGCGCCGGCACCGAGGTTGCCAAGTGCCCTCATCAGCGCAAGATTGCCATTTGCCTTTGCTACAAAGAGCACCTGAACCTTCGGGTACCTGCTCAAAAGTGCCTTTTTGTACCGTTCGAACTGTTCGCAGACACGGTCTTCACTGGTCACGTAGAGCGGGGTGCCGTATTTTTCCGCGAGTGCGACGCAGTCCAGTCCTCCTATGTGCAGGTGACCGTTATTGACCGTGATGTGAGGGGGGAGTTTCACAGGTCCAGCCTCCTCATCCGTTCAATTGCCTCTTGTATTCGTGCAACCGGCCGGGTAATGGCAAACCGCACATATCCTTCTCCGCTTGAACCAAACCCGATGCCCGGTGTTACCACAATGCCTGCCTCATCAAGCAGTTTTGCCGCAAACGTCATGCAGTCATCCACCGGCAGCCAGACATAGAATGTTGCTCTGGGCAGGGGCACGTCAAAACCAAGGTCCCGCAGCCCGGCAATCAGCACATCCCGGCGTTCCTGGTAAATGGCACACGCTTCCCGGACGCAGTCCTGCGGTCCGCTCAGTGCGGTGATCGCGGCGTGCTGGACGGCGTTGAACACTCCTGAGTCCACGTTGGTCTTGACCCGCCCGAGACCGGAGAGGATCTCCGGGTTGCCGACAGCCATGCCAATCCGCCACCCGGTCATGTTGTAGGTCTTTGACAGCGAGTGCATCTCGATACCCACTTCCCTTGCACCATCGGTCTCAAGGAACGAANNTATGCGATCTCAGAGTACGCGTTGTCCGATACGACGACTATCGTGTGTTCGCGGGCAAAGTCCACAACTTCTTTGTAGAATCCCGCCGGAGCAACCGCTGCCGTCGGGTTGTTGGGATAGTTGATGAACATGAGTTTTGCAGATTTCAGGACGTTATGGGGGATGTCATCGAGAACCGGTATGAAATTGTTCTCCCGGGTCAGCGGCATCTCGTGCAAGTTTCCCTCTGCAAAGAGCGTTCCGGTCCGGTATACCGGGTACCCGGGACTGGGAGCGAGCACGTAGTCTCCGGGATTGACAAACGCTTCTGCAATATGGGCGATACCGTCTTTTGAGCCCATAAGTGCAAGCGTCTCTTTCATGGGCTCAAGGGAAACACCAAATCGTGTCTTATACCATGCGGCAACAGCCTGCCGGTATTCCGGCATACCGGTATAGGACGGGTAATGATGATTTTGGGGGTTCTGTGCCGCTGCACAGAGTGAAGCGACGATGTGTGGGGGGGTGGGGAGATCCGGGTCTCCGACACCGAGGTCAATGATATCCACGCCTTTTTTTTGCTGAGCTGCTTTCATCTCGTCAATCCGTGCAAAAAGGTACGGCGGGAGATTACTCATGCGGTCTGCGTACATAGATATTACCTGTTTGTTTTCCGGATGTATAGTAATTAACGATCACAAAATCCCACGTCGGCAGGGTACCCCTCTATGATCAGCTTATTACCAAAAAGCCTGTATTTACAAATCAAGGGAGTGTGTGACAAGCATATGACTGTGAAAAACGATAAATCCCCACCTAAAATTGTTGTTGTTTTCTGTACCGCACCACACGACGCTTCAGAGTCCATTGCACGTGCACTGGTTGAACAGCGGAAGGTTGCCTGTGTCAACGTAACTCCTGTGCGATCGTACTACCGGTGGAAAGGAAAGTTCTGCGCAGATAATGAAGACCTGCTTATAGCGAAGATCCCAAAAAAAGATTCTTCGGCAGTAATCGCCCTCATAAAATCCATCCACCCGTATGAACTGCCGGAGATCATTGTCCTCCCGGTTGTCGCAGGATATGCACCCTATCTCGAGTGGGTGTACCAGGAAGCACGGGCATGATCCACAAACCAGCCTGATTAGATGAGCGCGCTATCGTTGCGATGTATGGATGCGCAAAGGTTATTTCCTTATGGCTGATGAAAGAACTGTACTATACGACAGGAATTGATCAATTGTGACTGGTGAAATTGCAGAACAGTTGGGAACCGCGCTCCTCGTACTCGGGTGCCCTCAGGTGCCGGTGCAGACGAGCATTGCGCTTTACCTGATCCACCGCTTAAAAAAGGCCGGTATCGTACCGGTGGTCGCCGGCAACAAAGCGGCAAACACCCTACTCGTTGTCGCTGATCCGGATCGACATTACATCGGGGAAATCATGGATCTTGACCGGGCAATTGCCCAGATCACCGAGAAGAAGCGGGATTTTGACCGGTGTTTTGTCTTTATCCATAACGATGCAGGCATCAGCTATGCTGCAACGATGAACGCGATCTCAAAAGCGAAACTCTATACGCTGGTGTATGGCGAGCACCAGGACACCCTTGTGGGACAGATTGACTTTCCCTGCATAAAAATCGCTGCAAAAGCCGTGCATAACCCCCTGCCGCTGAAAAAAGCAATCGACGAGGTGACACCATGGGCTGCGTAGAATCCATGAACTATGAGGTCCTGCTCCGCGATGGATCGTTTAAGGAGTGCAGGGATTATATCAAAGAGCACTTCTCCGAATATATTGATGTCCAGCCTGGGTTCAAGGTTTTTGATATTTATCTCATCGGTGTCCCCCCCCTCGCTATCGGACTTGACCATGATTTCATCGTCTTTCCCTATACAAAACCCTGTCATGGTACATTCCTGCTGCGGGTGGAAGATACCGCGGAGGCGGCACGGCTGCGGTCTATAAAAAAGGGCACGTGAAGTAAGATCCTCGTTCCCGATCAGAACCTGAATATACTGATTGATAAGAGTGCTCTTGAGAGATACCTGTCATCTTTTTTACTGAAGGGGGATCATTACCCGTGAAAAATTCTGATGAAATCCCGATGCGGGTTTTTACTACTCTCCATAAGAAATAAAAAAATCTATAGAGGGTATATATAATATTTCGTAAAACATGTATGCAGGAACTCTGTTAAGGGAGATACGATGAGCAAAGGTAAAGTACTTTTAATGGATGACGAACAGATTATCCTCGATGTTACGTATGAAGTACTTAAATTTCTCGGGTATGAAGTAGCCTTTGCAAAAGAAGGTGGAGCTGCCATCGAGATGTACAAAAAAGAAAAAGCCAATAACCAACCCTTTGATCTGGTCATTCTGGACTTATCCATCCCGGACGGGATGAATGGCCGGGAAGCGATCGAAAAACTCCGGGCTTTTGATCCGCAGGTAAAAGCAGTGGTGTCCAGTGGCTATTCAAATGATCCGGTGATGCAGAATTTCTCTTCATATGGTTTTTCAGGGCGGCTCACGAAGCCCTACCGGATTAACGAGATAAAATGCATGCTCGAAGAAATGATTGGCTCAAAATAAACAAAAAAAAGATTATTTTTTGGACAATTTTTTGCGGGAAATTTTCTCGATTGCTTCTTCAGCAGCCTTGCGGACATACTCGTCTTTGTCCTCTTTGAGTTTTTTGAGTGGTTCCAGTGCCCGTTTGTCCCCGATATTGCCAAGAGCATCAGCGGCCCCCCAGCGAACATACCAGTCGCTGTTTTTCAATGACTCGATCAGGGTTTCCACCGGGGCTTCGCTCCCAAGTCTCCCAAGCGCCCATGTGGCAGGCACCTGCACGAACGAGTCTGACTCCTTTAGTGCCTTTCCAAGGCACATCGCCGCCCGTTTATCGCCGATCTTTCCAAGAGCATCGGCAGCCCCCCAGCGAACATACCAGTCCTGATCATTGACCGACTGGATGAGCGGTTCAACGGCACGGCTGTCCTTGATCTCGCCAAGCGCCCAGACAGCTCGAACCCGCACCCACCAGTTCCTGTCCTTTAATGCGAGGATCAGTGGTACCACGGCCGGTTCGCCAATCATGGAAAGGGCAAGAGCGCTGCGCCACTGGACGTCATTATCGCCCTCCCTCATAAGTTTGATAAGCGGTGCAATTGCCGGTTCACCCAGTTTTGCAAGAATCATCGACGCATGCCAGCGGACATCAAAATCGTTTTCAATCATTGCACGGACAAGCTGAGGAATCGCCGCATCCCCCATGCGTGCCAGTGCCAGTTCGGCAAGCCAGCGGACATCGTGATCGGTTTCCTTTAACGCTCGCATTAATGGTTTGATCGCCGGCTCACCGATATCACCCAGTGCCAGTGCCGCACGCCACCGGATGCCCAGGTTGGTATGCCGCATCGCTTTTATCAGTCCGTCCATGTCCATGCCGCTGGTGCTGTGGACATAGTACGCTTTTTTGTCGTACATCAGTCCATTCGAATTCATTGCACTACCACCATTCCTCTTTTAATTCAGTTATCCTTTTAGAGTAGATAATAAATTGTGCATGCCATTTACCCGCGTTCATGAAACTATTGACCCGGAAAATGATGCCTGGCACTTTTTATAGAAGTGTTAGATGATGCTGAAATATTTGAATATAACCATTTTTATAGCCGCCGTGGTAGGGAGTCGGGACGAATTTTCTGGTTCCCGTTATAAAAATCAGTACCGTCCGATCTACACTATCCCAAACTTTATCCCTCTCTGGTGGCATCTGAAAATAGAAGGGAGTCTTATATGGCAAAGGAAGTGTCAGTGCTTATCGGTGGGAAGGCAGGAGACGGTATTAATAATGCCGGGGCGATGATCGCCCGGATGTTCAGCCATCTGGGGTATCGTGTGTTCATGTATTATGATTACCCGTCACTGATCCGGGGCGGGCATAATTTTGCCATTGTCCGGGCATCTGAACAACCCGTTGCCGTGCACCAGAACCGGGCGGATTTCATTCTTGCCCTTGACCAGGAAACCGTGGACCTGCACCAGTCGCATTGTCCCGGTTGTACGCTTGTGATCAATTCCGACCGGGTAAAACCTGTCGATGGAGCGCCGTCTGTCTCCCTGACCGCACTTCTCACTGCAGAAGCGGCACCATCCATTATGGGGAATTCTGCTATGCTTGGAGCATTTGCAAAGACAGCCGGTATTCCGTGGGAGAAGGTGGAGAGCGTATTTTTTGCCCATATGCCAAAAGCTGAACAGAACCTTCGTGTTGCCCGGCGGGCATATGACCTGGTGCAGACTGTGCGGGTGGTAGAACCGCTGCACCGGGCCGCACTTCCGCTCCTGACCGGGAATGAAGCGGTTGGGCTTGGACTGGTTAAGGGCGGGTTGGCTGCCTATGTGTCATATCCCATGACCCCGTCCTCAAGCATCCTGCATTTCCTTGCAGAACAAAAGGACCGGTTTTGCCTGAAGGTGGTTCACCCGGAAAATGAGATTGCCGTTATCCTGATGGCGCTCGGGTTTGCGTATGCCGGCACCCGGACAGCGGTGGGGACGTCGGGAGGCGGTTTTTGCCTGATGACTGAAGGACTCTCGTTTGCCGGCATGGCAGAATTTCCCGTCGTGATTGTCATGTCGCAGAGGACCGGCCCTTCCACCGGGCTTCCGACGTATTCCGGGCAGGCCGACCTGCATTTTGTGCGGTCTGCCGGTCAGGGTGAGTTCGCCCGGCTTATTGTTGCTCCCGCTGATGCCGACGAGGCATATGTGTGGTCAAAAATTGCCATGGACTGTGCATGGGAATACCAGGTTCCCGCGTTTGTCCTCATCGACAAAATGTTGTCCGAAGGAACATATAGTTTCACCCGGGATACCACCGATGACGAGACACTCGCTGACCCTCTCCGGAAGGGCATTGCGATGCCGTATGCCCGGTACCGCGATACCCCGGACGGGATCTCCCCGCTTGCTTTTCCCGGCACAAAAGGAGCGATTGTGAAGGCAAACAGTTACGCTCACGATGAGGATGGAATCACGATCGAAGAGGCACCGGTTGTTTTACAGATGACGCACAAGCGCATGAGAAAAGAGGAGAGTCTCATCAGCGGACTGGACCGGTATCATCCGGTAAACCTGTTGGGGGTTCCGGATGCATCCACCGCTCTCCTGTGCTGGGGATCGACCCGGGGCGCCTGTGTGGAAGCAGCTGGCCGTCTTGGTCTGCGGGTTGTGCAGCCGGTGGTTCTCTCTCCGTTCCCGGAGCGTCAGGTAAAAGAGGCATTGGCAGGTGTGAAACGGTTGATTGTGGTTGAGGAGAATGCAACCGGGCAACTGGCGGCCGTTGCACGGCAGTATGGTATCCCCTCTGATGCACGTGTGCTGAACTATGACGGGCGATCATTTACCCCGGACGAACTCTATGAACGGATACAGGAGGTGATGCACTAATGGCACGCACATTGATTACGGGTGCCCAAAACACTTGGTGCCCGGGCTGCGGGAACTTCACTCTCCAGCACACGCTCAAAAATGTACTTGCGGACCGGGAAACTGAAGGGAAGTCCCTTGATGATGTCGTGCTCGTCACCGGCATCGGCTGCCATGCAAAAATGGCCGATTACCTCAACATCAACAGTGTCTATACGCTTCACGGGCGGACAATCCCGGTTGCTACGGGCATAAAACTTGCAAACCCGGACCTTACGGTCATCTGCTGTGCGGGGGACGGTGATGCGTATGCCGAAGGACTCGATCACCTGATCTTTGCGGCAAAACGCAATATCGACATCACCCTGATTGTCCACAATAACCAGGTATACGGGCTGACCACCGGACAGTACACCCCGACATCCCCGCTGGGCTTCAAGGGAAAGTCAACCCCGTCGGGCACTACTGAATATCCATTTAACCCGGTTGAACTCATGCTGGCTTCGGGCGCAACTTATATCGCACGCGGGTATACAAAAAAGATGCCCCTTTTGCAAACATTGATTCACGACGGAATTGCGCACAAGGGATTTGCATTTATCGATGTGCTCCAGATCTGCGCGACGTTTTTTAACATGACTGACTATTACCAGTCCCGGGTCTACGAATTGACTGGTCACGATGCCACGGACTTTGAAGCTGCATGCAAAAAAGCCCGCGAATGGGATTATAACCGCGATGCACCCATTGCGCTTGGCAGGATATACCAGCGGATGCTTCCGACGTTTGATTCCCATTACCCTACCCGTTCGATAACAAAAGAAGAGCGGGAGGAACGTATTACCCGCCTTCTTAAGGGAAGCGTTTAATTTTTTTTAATCGCCAGCAAAGAAAAAAGTACATCAGGAAAACCATTCTATCCTACTGCAGGAAACCCCATGGAGAAAACCGGGCCAGATATAAGCGGGATTACCCCCATAAAAATACCCGTCCTGAGATCAGGTCTCCCCCGCCTCATCATCATCCCCTTTGCCGTGTTCTTTGTATGGGTTATCGAGACCTTCCTGTCAGAAGGAAACATACAGCTGTTCTCGTACAGCAATACGCTGGCCCTTGGTATTTACACGGTTTTTTCCTGCATAATTGTCGGCATTCTTGTCCCGGTCATCTGCATACGGAGGGCTTTTGTATCGGGTGATGTGAACATGTTCCAGATTGGGTTTCGTGCGGTGCGACGGACGGTTGCGGCATGTGCTGTTACCGGGTTTATGGTCTATGCCGGTATGGTATTTTTCTCCCCTTATGGATCCGACAGGATGGCCGTCATCAACGCATTTCTTCTCCTCCTGCCGACTGCAATCGCGTCGATCATGGTCTGTTGGGTGCTGGTCGGGACCCATATCCAGGCATTTTTCCGGGGTGGCGGTATGGCAGTCTCAATCCTCTATGGTGTTGTGGTGACAGCGATATTTTTTGACTGCACCTCATTTGCCCACGCAGGATTATCAGGTGCAGGAGGGAAATTTCCCGTTTTTTTCCTTATCGGGATCATTGTTGCACTTTTCTTTTTTGCAGTCAGGGATATCTATGCCTCAGCAATACTCCTGGCATTCTGTATGGCTTTCACGGGTGCAGGTTCTCTCGATCCGCTCTATTTTTCAACCGGTGCCCTTTCTGTGTATGGCACTGCTTTGGTGACGGTCATCGTGCTGGTGCTCGTCCACGGGTATTTTTTCCGGCATTATACCACCATAAGGATACCGGAAGAATGAAAATGTGCCGGGTTGGTTTTGTTCCTGCATGTTCACCGGTAAATAATATTTATACATCAATGCACGAAAGGGTACCAATATGCAGAAGACGGTGAAATGTGGACTTATTCTTGGGTTGATCCTTCTTGTGGGGGTGTTTTTTGCGGGTTGTTCTGACCAGTCATCAGGGACCTACACTCCTGTTACGACGACAACCACCCCAACAGCACACTATAGTGCCGGAGATATCGTGGCAAAAACCGCCTCGCAGTCTCCTTTCTGGCTGATCTTATCCTACGATTCAACAACTGACCAGTATTCCCGGGCGCTGATATACAAGAATACCGACGGATCCTGGGGGCACCGCAATGACGCCAGCAATGATACTCTCGTACGCGCATCCATGGAAAAGCTCTATCCAGTCAAGGTTTCCCATGTCGACCTCTCATCAGTCCCCATCGTGACTCCCACGGTGCCAACAGCAGTTCCCACCACTCTCCTGGGCAGCGGACCTCGGATAACAGCAGTATCACCTGCGTCTGCTGCAGTGAACACGCCGGTCAGCCTGACCATCACCGGCACGAATTTCCTGCCCGGTGCCACGGTCAGCCTCACCCAGCCCGGAAGCCCGACAATTCAGGCAACCGGTGTATCGGTCACTACCTCGCAGATTACCTGCATGGCAAACCTCAACGGCCTCAGTGCCGGCATCCTCTCTATACGGGTGACCAACCCCGACCGGCAGTATGATGAGCTTGACAATGGATTTACGATTGGTGCCGCCCCTCCCGGAATTACTTCTGTCGTTCCTGCCACCGGCGGGCTTGGACTAACAGTATCTCTCACCATCACCGGCACGAACTTTGAAAATCCCGCAACGGTGACACTGTCTCTTGCAGGAGCAACAAATATCGTATGCCAGAATACGGTGACTACCCCCCCGTCACAAATCACCTGTTCCCTGCCCATCCCGTCAACTGCAACCACCGGGGGCTACAATCTGACGGTGCTCAATAGCGGCTCCGGAAAATCGGCTACGTGGAACGGTGTCTTTTCCGTAATCAATGCCACGGCATAACCTGATCCTCTCATTTTTTTTAGGTGACAAAAACCTGTTTATCACATGCGGGGGGAGTAGGAAATACCCTGCCCTCTCCTCGTATAGCCCCCGACACCAGCCCGTATGGTATAAGCCAATTATTTTTTATGACCATACATTAGTAACATTCTGGCGTCTAATATCAGATCAAAAGAATAGAGTTGCTGATCTCTATGCCTCGATTACGGTTCCGGTAATCATGGACACACTCATTCTTACTGTGGTTATTCTTGTCATTACCGGCAGCATCATCGGATTTGCCTCCGGTTTTCTCGGCGTTGGAGGTGGCTTTCTCATGGTGCCGGTCCAGTTCTGGCTCCTTACGTCTCTTGGGACAGACCCCACGCTTGCGATCCGGATCGCGTTTGGGACAAGCCTTGCAGTCGTCATTCCGACAGCCATCTCTGGATCGTGGGCGCATCACTGCAGAAAGTGCGTCCTTGTCCGTCCGCTTACGCTCATGATCGTACCGGCTGTCATTGGATCTATTAGTGGAGCAACCATCGCCACCCATCTACCCGGTCCGCTTCTTGAATTTTTCTTTGGTATCCTCATCCTGGTTGCTGCGATGGTAATGCTCCTTGTACGGGCACCTCCGGATAGTTTACCCATGACGGAAAACCGTCTTGCGTTTGTGTTCTGGGGATTGACCTTTGGCTGCATATCAGGATTACTCGGGATAGGTGGCGGTATCGTAATGGTCCCGGTGATGATCCTTATTTTGCGGTTCCCGCTGCACAAGGCCATTGGCACATCAACGGTGCTGATGGTCTTTTCCTCGATTGGGGGTGCCATTACCTATATCGTCAATGGGTTGTCTGTGCCCGGGTTGCCCCCGTATTCCTTTGGGTATGTCAACCTCCTCCAGGGGGGTATTCTTGCTGCGGTCAGTGTTCCGATGGCGCAGGTGGGCGTCCGGGCCGTGCACCGGTTTTCTGCAGGACAGGTAAAGATTGTATTTTGTATCGTCATGATCGTCATCGGGCTTCACATGATCGGGATCTTCTGATCGCGTACCCGGCAGATTCATAGAATGAACCCGGTAGTTCGATTTCCATAAACCCTATACGTTTATGTATCCTACATTGGACTAATGGGGACAGCAAAGGCAGAACATAACCTGACAAAACTTTTTGCTGCATTGGCAATCTGTTTGTTCGTCGGGTACATCGATCTCTACTTCTTTACAAGCTCGATTCCCGACTGGTACTCAAACCTAGTTGTACCGGCATTTGTCCCCCCGGTAACAGACCTGTTTTACGGCATCATTGTGATGGCGGTCCTGCTTGCGCTCTCGCTTTACTGTATCCTGAAAGATAACTTAAACAAACATGATGCCCGGATGAGTTCTATCCTGTTCACATTCGGACTGGCGCTCAATGTGCTCTGGTTTTATACATTTTTTTATTTCCGCTCGATATTTATGGCGCTGATGGTGATGATTATGGTGCTGACCATGCTTGCATGCATGATCTACCAGACACTTCGTAGTACGGTTATCTCATCGGTATTCCTGGTACCGTATCTCATTATCATGCTACTTGCCGCATACGCGAACCTGCAGATCGTTCTACTGAATCCAAACCTGCCGATCTGGGGAAATTTTTGATATCGTTCAATTTCCCGCCATACCCCGGCGCATCCTTTTTATTTTCAGACAGTGACGATGACGTACAAGGTTTGAGTCCATGCCAATCAAGAGAATCAGTGCATCCAATTTCAAGAGTTTTGCCACGCTCGATGTAACCCTGCCCCGTTTTTCCATTGTCATCGGGTCAAACGCGGCAGGAAAATCAAATTTTATTAACCTGTTCAGGTTTTTGCGCGATATCTCCCGGCATGGACTTGTCAATGCAATCGCGCTCCAGGGCGGGGCAGACTATCTCCGGAATGCAAAGATTGGCGCCTCCCGGGATCTCGAGGTGCGGGTTGAGTATGAACCCACACCCCGTCTTGATGTGCTGGAACAGCAGCCAGGAGAAACAACCGCGTTAGGGATCCGCGCCTGCGAATCTACCTATGAATTTGCCCTGCGGTTTGGCGAGGCTGACGGGAATGCAGACGTTGTAAAAGACCGGTTAGTGATCGGATATGATATCTCCCTGTGCGAGCACGGCGCGGCCGGTTATGTTGAAAAAGACCGGATCGGACGCGGGCATATCGAAATCTGCACGGTAAACGGGAACCTCCACTACCATGTTGATATCCCACAAGGCTGCCCGCTGAAAAAAGAGGATGTAATCCCGCTGTTTTACCGGAAAAAACAGCTTCCCGGACAAACCCTGCTGATCGAAACACCCTATGCATATCCTATGCCGCACATCGAAAAATTCTTTGATCGTATTGCGATCTACGATATCAACCCAAAACTCCCAAAAAAAGGCGTTTTGATAACCGGGAAAACTGCGCTTGATGAGGATGCAGGCAACCTGACGCTTGCGGTAAAAAACATCCTTGATAACCCGGAAAAGAAACGGAAATTTTCAAACCTGCTCAAGGACACGCTCCCGTTTGTTGAGGATTTTTCTGTAAAAAAGTTTATGGATGTGTCCCTGATGATGACCCTGCGGGAGCGGTACGCGAAAAGCCTCGACCTGCCCGCGTCGTCGCTCTCGGATGGCACAATCACGATCTTTGCCCTGATCATTGCACTGTATTTTGAAGAGCGCCCGTTTATCATCATCGAAGAACCGGTCAGCCACATCCACCCGTTCCTCGTCTCCCGGGTCATGGCGATGATGCAGGAATCTTCCCACCGCGAGCAGGTGATGATCACCACCCACAGCACAGAAGTGGTCAAGCATGCATGCCTTGACGATATCCTGCTCATCTCCCGGGACAGCGAGGGATTCTCGATAATCTCCCGTCCTGCCGATACGGAAGAAGTTAAAACATTTCTTGAAAATGAGATCGGCATTGACGAACTCTATGTGCAGAACCTGCTGGGACTATGAGCATGAAAAAACGGCTGTTTATCCTGGTCGAAGGAGGTGATGATGTCCGTTTCTTTGGCCGGATCATCAAACCGCACTTTGTCTCCCGGTACGATTCCGTGGATATTATTCCCTATGCCTGCACCAAGCGCGAGAAAGTGAACAAATTTTTAAAAAGCGTGCAACAGATGCAAAATGATTATATTTTTGTTGCCGACATTGACCAGGAGCACTCGGTCCGTGACAAAAAACAGGTCCTGTACTACCGGTTCAACCATATTGACGGTGGCAGCATTATTATCGTGATAAAGGAGATCGAGAGCTGGTATCTTGCGGGACTCACCGGAGAATCCCTTTCAAGCCTCCATATGCAATCACTGGCATCCACTGACGAGATCACAAAAGAGATATTCAACACGCTCATTCCCCGTCAGTTTGATTCACGTATCGACTTCATGTTCGAAATCCTGAAAGGTTTCTCTCTTGAATCCGCGGTGGCAAAAAACGGCTCATTTTACTTTTTTATTAAGCGGTATCATCTCCTGGAAAATGTTCACTATAGCAGTTGAACCTGAAAAACCGGACAGTCTTATCACTAAGGAAATTATTAATCAATTATCGAGCGCTACACTCTACCACAGCGATAATGGAGTTTTGATCATCATGGACCGTTACGTATGCCTGATCTGCGGGCATGTATACAATCCCGATAATGGCGAACCGCTTCTGGATATCAAGCCTGGCGTAGCATTCACGGCGCTGCCTGCCGACGTTGCGTGTCCAGTCTGCAGCGCATCCAAAGACAAGTTCAGGAAGGAGTGAGGGGAGCCGCTATGGTTTCACGGGAAATTGTACCGGGTATCTTCTGGGTGGGTGCACTCGATTTTGACCGGCGGATTTTTGATGAACTGATCCCCCTTCCGGAGGGCACAAGTTACAATTCGTACCTGATCCGTGGCAGCGAAAAGACTGCACTGATCGATACGGTTGACCCGACAAAAGAGTTTGAACTGGTTTCGAATATCGTAAAAATGGGCGTTGAGCGGATCGACTATATTGTCATCAACCATGCCGAACAGGACCACTCCGGTTCACTGCCAATGATTATGGAGTTCTTCCCGGATGCAGTGGTCGTGACAAATGAGAAGTGCCGGGATTTCCTTGAGGCACTGCTCCATATCCCAACTGAGAGGTTCAGGATCATCAAAAACGGGGATACCCTTTCACTGGGTGACCGGACGCTTGAATTTTTTATCACGCCGTGGACACACTGGCCCGAGACCCAGATCACCTATCTCAACGAGGATAAGATCCTCTTTTCCTGCGATCTTTTCGGGTTCCACATGGCGACGACAGACCTGTTCATCACCGATGAAGCCGCCGCGTACCGCTCGGCAAAACGGTACTATGCCGAGATCATGATGCCTTTCCGCGGCAGTATCCGGGGTTACGTCGAGAAGGTAAAAGCGCTGGGTCCGGTGATAATTGCCCCCAGCCATGGCCCGCTGAACAAGAACCCGCCGTTCATCCTTGACGCTTATGCTGACTGGGTATCTGACAATGTGAAAAACGAAGTGATCATCCCGTACATCTCGATGCATGGCAGCACCCAGAAGATGGTGGATCACCTTACCAGTGCGCTGATTGGGCGGGGGATCACGGTCAAACCGTTCAACCTGACGAAAACCGATATCGGTGAACTGGCGATGGCGCTTGTCGATCCGGCAACCGTGGTGATTGCCACGCCTACGGTGCTCTTTGGCCCGCACCCGCAGGTGGTCTCTGCCACGTTCCTGGCAAACATGCTCAAACCCAAAGTCCGGTTTGCATCGGTGATTGGATCGTTTGGCTGGGGCGGAAAAGCGGTTGATACGATTACAAAGATGCTTGATCATGTGAAAGTCGAGGTTCTCGAGCCGGTGATGGTCAAAGGGTTGCCCGATGAAGCAGCCATGAAATCGCTTGACCGGCTGGCAGACGATATCTTAAAGAAACATCAGGAGATTAATATCGTATAAACATGGGAGTGGAACATGACAAAACTGTTTGATGTCTATAAGTGTGACGTATGCGGGAACATCGTAAAGGTTGTCCATGCATCCGGTGGGACGCTTGTCTGCTGCGGGCAGCCGATGGTGCTCCAGCAGGAAAAGACTGCGGATGCAGGAAAGGAAAAGCATGTGCCGGTTGTTGAAAAGACCGCAAAGGGTATTATCGTGAAGATCGGCTCCATCCCCCACCCGATGGAGGATAAGCACTATATCGAGTGGGTGGAAGTCAAATCAGGTGAGAACCTTTACATCAAAGGGTTCAAGCCCGGCGAAAAGCCCGAGGCGGAATTCTGTATTTCCGATGCCAATGTCAAGGCACGGATTTACTGCAATGTCCATGGCCTGTGGACAAACAAAGCATAACAAAAAAATCTTCCTTTTTTCACCGTTGTCAGGCAAACACTAATAGAGCCCGGGCGGTAACCTCCTAGTGATGCACCGGCTCGANNGATCTGGGGGAAATTTTCACCTTTATTGCTCCTGTTACCTGCGTTCCGCTGGGTGTTGCGCTCATCTACGGCGAATGGCGCATGCTCCTGCCGATGGCATCCGTGCCAATGGTATTTTTTATCCTTGGCCACCTGTTAAAGAGGCTTCCAAAAAACGAGCGCGAGACGAGATTGTCGACTGCGATGTGTTCGGTGGCTCTTTTCTGGTTCGCAAGCGCCGTAATAAGCGGGCTCCCGTTCATGCTCGGGCTCAACATGAGTTTTACCGATTCCCTGTTTGAAGGCATGGCGGGATGGACGGGCACCGCGTTTTCAATGATGCAGTCGCTTGATACGGCACCGCATACGCTCCTGTTCTGGCGATCGTATATGCAATGGATCGGAGGTATCGGGATCATCGCATTTGTCATCGCGATGGCAAGCAGCACCGGCCTTTTCCGGTCAAAGATGTTCCGTACCGAGGGAAGGGACGAACCGCTGATGCCCAGCATCATCGCAACCGGGCGTGAGATCTGGAAGATTTACGGGCTGCTGACGTTTATTGCGATAAGCCTGATCCTGTTCACCGGGTTATCTCTCTGGGAATCGGCAAATCTCGGGTTATCTTCGATATCCACCGGGGGTTTCACCATTCATAGTGGCGGAATCTCATTTTACCACAATATCTTTCTTGAACTCATGCTTATCCCGATCATGATCGCCGGGGCGCTGCCGTTCAAACTCTATTACCTGATAAAAGAGAACCGGCGCTGGAGCCTGTTTGGGGATGAGCAGGTCAAACTTTTCTTATTTTTCGCGATCATCGGTACGGCAATCCTTGCCTACGATCTGGTGTTCTTTAACGATCTTGATCTTCTGGTTGCGGTGGAACAGGGTCTGTTTATGACGGTATCTGCCCTGACTACCACCGGCTTCCAGATCACCAACCCTCATGGCTGGGCAGGTGTGACGCTCCTCTTCCTGACGATGTTTGTGTTTATTGGTGGAGCATCCGGAAGTACTGCGGGGGGGATCAAGCTCAACCGTGTCGCGCTCGCCTATCGTGCACTTATCTGGTGGTTCCGCCGCATCTTTGTGAGCGGCAAAATCCTGCTACCCTTCAAAATCGAAGGGCGGATCATTCCCCGTGCGACTGCTGAACTGGAAACTTCAAAGAACATGCTCGTGATTATCCTGTCCGTTGTGATCATCTTTATCGCGACGCTTGTCATTCTCCAGTTCCACCTGACGACATATACTATCACCGATATCCTGTTTGAGGTTGTGTCTGCATTTTCGACATGCGGAATAAATGTGGGGTATGTTACCCCGGATATGCCCATTATCTCGAAATGGACATTTATCCTCGTGATGTGGCTGGGCCGGCTTGAGGTTATTCCGGTTATCATGCTCTTCCATGCCCTGTTCAAGGGGTCTGACTAAACCCTTTTTTAAGGTTCTTTGAAGGGTGCGGCATTAACGCAATTTTACTTTTCTTAACATCAGGAGATCTAATATAAATTGGCGGCGTACTAGTACGGTAATGAAGCAGATTGCCCTGTACGGCAAGGGAGGTATTGGAAAATCCACTACGTCCGCAAACCTGTCAGCAGCACTTTCCCAGCAGGGGTTTGATGTCCTCCAGATCGGGTGCGATCCCAAGCGGGACAGCACCCGGATGCTGATGCAGGGCCGGTTTATCCCGACCGTCATGGACCTTGTCCGGGAACGGGGCGAGAAGGAGCTCTCCCTTCCCGATGTAGAGTATACTGGTTTTAACGGGGTGCGCTGTGTTGAAGCCGGANNCATCCGCAATCCCGGTTTTTGCAACACATTGTGTGTGGAATCCGGCGGCCCGGAACCCGGCGTCGGCTGTGCCGGACGGGGGATTATCGCAACGTTCCAGATCCTCGAAAAGTTCGGGGCGCTCAAAGGCGATGTGATCGTCTACGATGTGCTGGGCGACGTCGTGTGCGGCGGCTTTGCCATGCCGATGCGGGAAGGATATGCACAGGAGATTTACCTTGTCACCTCTGGAGAGCTCATGTCTCTTTATGCGGCAAACAATATCTGCAAGGCGATCCAGCGCCTTTCGTCCCGGGCAAAGAGCAAATGCCGTCTTGCCGGTGTGATCTGCAATGCCAAGAACCAGCCCCGTGAAGAGGACCTGGTCGCGGAGTTTGCACAGAAAGTGAACAGCTCGCTTATCCAGTTCATCCCCCGCGATCGTGTCGTGCAGCTGGCAGAACTGAACAGAAAAACCGTGATCGAGTATGCACCGGACACCCCGCAGGCAGAATGCTACCGGGAGCTGGCCCGGCGTGTCATGGAGAATACCCGGTTGACAATCCCCACCCCTCTTGAGATCGATGATCTTGAATCCCTCGCTGTTGGATACCTGTAGATATGAAGGCTGCACCCTCACCGGTGCCCTGTCGGTGACGACCCATGTCCGCGATGCGGTGACGGTCGTTCATGGCCCAAAAGGCTGCACCCATCACAATTTTTCCCTGCTGCATGCAACGAGCCTTGATAACGATGGTATCATAATTCCCAACATTGTATCGTCAAATCTTCTGGACACCGATATTGTGTTTGGCGGGGAACCGGCGCTCGACCGGACACTTGACGCCGTAACCAAAAAAAATCCTTCCGCTGTTTTTGTCCTCTCGACCTGCATTGTTGAAACCATCGGCGATGATGTGGCGATGGTATGCGGGGTAGATCGAAGCATACCGATTATATCGGTTCCTACGGCTGGTTTCCTTGGCGGGACCTTCCAGAGCGGCGTGAATAATGCCCTGATTGCTCTTGCCGGTGTGGCAGCACCCTGCGCAAAAAACCGGGGTGTGAATATCATCGGTGAGAAAAACCTCGAGTATGAGGTTGACGAGAATTTTTCTGAAGTAAGCCGGCTGCTCGATGTGCTTGGCCTTACGGTAAACACCCGGTTTGTGCATGATCTCCGGGCAGACTCAATCGCGGCACTTGGCGCTGCACAGGTCAACATCCTCCGTGACCCGGGGCTTCTTCCAGTAGGGGAATATCTCCGCCAGCGGTTTGGCACACCCTATATTCCCTCGTTTCCGGTGGGAATGGCCGCAACAATTGCGTTTCTGAAAACAACTGCAGATGCCTGTGGTGTGGATTGCCATACGGCGGTGGCGGAGGAACAGGCACTTCAGGAAGTGACTCTTTCGGATTTTTCCGACCTGTCCGGGGCATCGGTGTCCTGTGATCCTGCCGGTATGGACCCGGCAGCGGTGCAGGCTGTTCACGAGATGGCTGATGCGCTCCGTATACATATTGACCCCGAGGGGTACGCTCTTCCCCTGTCTGTGGCATCCCCGGTGGGAAGTGCCGGTGTCCGGCGGATGCTCCACCGCTGGAGGCGGGCAATTCATGCCTGAATGTGAAAACCCGCTCTGGCCGTGTGCGATGACCGGTGCGGCGTCATGCCTCGCCGGGTTTCGCGGTCTCAAGGTGGTTATTCACGGGTCAAGCGGGTGCTATTACTACCCGGCGACGCTCCTTCATGCCCCGCTCCACGGGACATTTATCCTTGAACATGAGGTTATATTCGGTTCAGAAGACCGGCTCAAATCAGTGATAGGTGGGCTTGCCGGTAATGGCGACAGGATTGCAGTAATCACCACGTGTGTTCCGTCGGTTCTTGGCGAGGATATCAAATCCATGCTCTCCGACTATGACGTGATCCTTGTGGACAGTCCGGGTTTTGCGGGTGACATCGAAGCGGGATACCAGGCCGCGTTATCCACGCTCGCTCCCTCTGTCGATCCTGACCGGCCGGGAATTAACATCGATGGTGCCAGCCTCTTTGATCTGTTCTCCGCAGGGAATGTGCAGGAGATTACCAGGATGCTTGTGCTGGCATCGGTTCCGGTGGGAACCATCTTTGCTGATGATACGCTGTCGCAGTGCTGGCATGCGGCAGCGTACACGATCGGGACAAACGAGGATTTCAAAAGCGGGGTGGGAACAAACCTTGGCGGGACGCTGGGGTTTGACGCGCTGAACCTGACCCTGAAAAATATCGCAGCAGTATGTGACACCGCAAACATTGATCCTGTATGTGTGGAGATCGAACGGGAACAGGAGNNATGTGACAAGTATCTCCGCCGGTTTGATCCGCCATCTGCGGCGATCTTTGCCGGGGCGTCGTATGCCCGGTTTGCAGCGGATTCGCTTGTCCGGTATCTTGATGCAGACGTCCGCTTTGTCGGGACGCGGAACGCACCAACAATGTTTTCCTGTCCTGCCAGACAGGTGACCGGGCTTGAACAGGTGTCCCGCGAGATTGAACAGGCATCCCCGGATGTGGTACTTGGATCGTCGTTTGAACGGTTTGTGAGCGGTGGCCGTGCGTTTGTGGGGATCATCCCTCCCCTGCGGGGAAGCGTCCGGCTCTCCCACCCGCCGCTTGCCGGGATTAGTGGTACCCTGTATTTTGTCGAGAATGTCCTGAATGCCTGCATGGACAAAAAAGCCGGCGCAAAGCAGGCAGCCGGTGACGCGTAATCCCGTTTTGACATAGTTCTCGTGCTCACTTTCACACCGCGCAGACTTTTGGGATTATATACTCTCCCAAATGACGCCATACTACGACAAAAAGGTGGTCGTGTATGATGCAAAAAGCAGGGTATCTCCAGAGAACCGGGTGCAGGGCGTTTGACCGCGAGGGGGTTGCACATGAAGTCATCGAGCTCCACATTGTCGGCACCCGGTATGCACTACGGATACATGATCTGGCACAAGGTATTTCCGGGCACGTGTTTGTGCAGGTAGAATCTCTTGTTCGGGATTGGAACCATTATCTTGGTGCAACCTGCGGGCTTGCACAGGTATCAGCGTCAGGAAAGGCGCTCAACATCGAACTCTTTGACGCGGGTAATTTCACCATCTCGCTATCAACCCTTAAAAGTGTCATGTATGGAAACATGCGCAAAGGTGTGGTCGCCAGGATACCCGATCAGCCGATGCAGCCGGTATGGAAACCCCGCCGGCAGACCATGGGGCAGCAGAATATCAGTGCGCGTGTCTAACATTGGTGCGACACTCCCTGCATTCCTCATTTTTTTCACTCACACCGGGCAGACGTGAGATCTTTTTTTTTGATCTGTATCGCTTAAAATTAATAGTCTCACAACAGATCTCTTTTCAGGAATGATCACTGCCCTTTTTACACCATATGATTATCTGATTACACCGGAGGATCTGTATGGAACCTGATCCAGCCGTTTTTCGCGAGCTTGTTGAGTGCCAGCAGGACCTGATCGTAAAGTTCACTCCCAAAGGCCGGCTCCTTTTTGTCAACACTGCGTATTGCGATCTGGTGGGGAAAACAAAAGACGAACTGGCTGGCAGCGTGTTCATGCCGGTGACAAGCGAGCGCTACACGGATGCTCTTGCCACGCACCTGACCAAACTCTTCCGTCCCCCGTATGCCTGCATGGTTGACCAGTGGATACCCTCGGTGAAGGGGTTGCGGTGCATCAGCTGGTCGGCACGCTCCCTTAAAAACGACCAGGGGGCAGTTACGGCAATCGTTGCCATCGGGCGGGATGTGACCCGGCAGAAGGAGGAACAGCGGGCAACAAAACGGAAAGACGACGACCTGATGCTCGTGATCGAGAGCGGGAAGCCGATGTATTACACGCACACCCCCGATCATATGATGCAGTTTGTCAGCCCGAGGCTTCGTGCCCTGCTCGGCTGTACCCCTCATGCCGGGAAACGGTTATGGACTGATTACCTTTCCGACAACCCGATCAATGCACAGGGTCTGGAACGGACGATCAGGGCAATCGCGTCCGGGCGTCGCGAACCCCCGTACCGGCTGGNNATAACACCCGGATATGGGTAGAAGTAAACGAGATCCCCATCGTAAAAATCGGCAAGGTTGTAGCGATTGCCGGGTCTCTTGTTGATGTCACCGAGAAAAAACGGGTTGATGAAGGACTGGTCGAAGCAGAGGTATTCATCAAGAGGTATGGCAGCCAGAAACCCGGCAGGGGCGCTTACCAGCCCGCAGTGGCAAAAGCAAAGAGTCCGTTTGGATTTTTCACCTCCCTGTTTTCCAAAGATAAGGGTGGGGAGGAAGAGGACGAGCCTCTTGATATCCCGGCAAATCTCCGGTAAATTTTTTTGGCATTCTGGTTTTTTTGTTGAAACGCCCGGAACTCCACAATTTTAAAACCCCGTGCTGATGGAGCGACCGGGATCCCTTGGCCTCTTTTAGAATTTTTTTCCCGTGCCGGAATTCTGTACCGGATTTTTTTGCATCGCCGCGTCTTCCGGAACCGGAAGGGTACCTCACTGATCAAGAGGTACCCCCCAAGGGGGTGGGTCATGCTGAGGGAGGTACCCTGGGTGGGGGGTACCTCATGTACTGCCAGGTACCCCATAAGGGGGAGGGGTCGTACTGAGGCAGGTACCCCCCCAGGGGTACTTCTCTTTTTCCTGAGACCCCCCCTGCCCCATCATCCATTTTGAAAATTATTGCACATTTCCGGCTCAGGTTTTACGTCGGTGTTCTCTTGGAGAGCCGGGTTTTACCAAGGGGTTTTGCCGGGTCCACCCCTCACTGATCATGAGGTACCCCCCAGGGGGGGTCTGTCGTACTGAGGGAGGTACCCTGCTGGGGGTACCTCTGGTTGTAAAAAAGTTGGGAGGGTGCGGGTAGATTGCCGGGCGGTTGGGAACGATCAGCGGGCGAGCGCACTGATATGCAGTTCGATGGCTTCGGCAATATTTTTCTTCGCCTCTGCCTCGGTCTTTCCCTGAGAGATGCAACCGGGGAGGTCGTTGGAGTTGGTGATGCGGATTGGATGAAAAAATAATGCTTGCGGGAAAAAAGCAGGTTTGGTTAACATGGCATAGCAGAGCCGGGAACGTACCTTCGTACATCTACCTGTGCCCCACTCTTTGCCATGTGTTCTGCGATGGTAAGAATTTCATGGGCGACATGCTCATCGACATAATCCTCGCCGCAGTTTGTGCAGACCCGGGCAGGAACATCTTTTACGACAAGGGTCATTCCGTCGCGATCAAAGGTGACGGTTGTTGTGCCCTCTTTGGTTTCCCCGTGTTTACAGATGACGCACTTCATGATCTTCTCCGTGTAGTATTATCAGACCACACATCCGGGTCTGGTTCATATGCTGTGATAACAATAGCTTCCCGATCTACATTATTGTATGCCATGACGACGTGAAGCGGGCGATTGTTTACCTCCCCTGAAACGAGACAACTGGGATACGGCACATCATCAGGATAGTCTTCTATGATGGTGCCAAGTCCGAGTAATTCACGAATATCAGAATCCGAGATTCTCCGCTGGAACATCTGCCGTAACGCATGGATACGGAATGTCAGGTTTCGGTACACCGGATATTTTTTATCGTTCATTTCCCTGCTCCTTCCACAACCGCAATCTCATCTTTCGTCAGCCCATACAATTTATACACGATCTGATCGATAAGAGTATCCGTTGCCTCAATCTTCTTCATGAGCGGATTCAGTTTTGCAACCGAACTATCGTACCAGTCTTTTAAGGTATCATGATGTGCCCGGCTCTTGGGATTATACCCTTCCTTGATCTTACTCTTGTTTTTCACCAGCACATCGACAAATTTTGTGAAATCATTCGCGTAATATTCCTGGATCAGCGTCTTGTTCGAAAGCGTATCAACCGAGGCCCCAATCTCGCTTTCAACGAAATTCAGGAACGCTTTAATCTCTGTATTCTTCGCTTTGTTCATCTCCACCATCTGTTCTGCAAGGAACGCAAGGAGATCATGAACGACATCCGCACTCGTACGGAATCATGGGCAAAGCAAGGATGAGGGAAAATGGGGGGATTCGAAGATTGACGTTCGCATAGTTGGGGTGGGTAATAGGGATCTTGTAAAAATGCCACTATTCTAATCACGCTTTCACAGTCTAGCATACCGGTTCTGCAATTGCGGCGCGTTCTTTTCAAAAAACTCGAACACAGAATATGTTGTGACTTATCCAAAGCCAAAAATTATTCAGTACATTCATTGAAGTATGGATAATGTATCTGGATAATTCCCATATTTCTAAACCAGATGATAAAGATATAAAAATATGGCGTTATTTGGATATTTCGAAATTTCTTTCAATAATTGATAAACGGGCGTTATTCTTTTCAAGAGCTGAATATCTTGGTGATCCATTTGAAGGATCAATCCCGCAGTCAAAAGGTCAAATAAATCTCAACAAGTATTTTGGGCGTGTTTCGAATGTGATGTATTCGGATGATGGAACCGCCCATGAATGGTATTCTGATCATTATCTTTTTCGAAATATGGCCTATCTTTGTTGTTTTCATATGAATCCGATTGAATCGACCGCGTTGTGGTCGATTTATGCTCAAAACAACAATGGTATTGCAATTCAATCAACATTCGATAGATTATGCAAATGTTTCCATGTCGATCACGTAAATACGGAAAATATCGGAGTAGTCAAATATATTGATTATTTTCCTGAATCCCCTGAAACGATTGATGTCCTAAAATGGGCTCCTTTGCCCCTTTTTTATAAAAGAAAAAATTATGAACACGAAAGAGAATTACGCGCGATAATTCCATTCCCTGCGAGTGTTTTACGAGGAGGGGAGCTAACGAAGGAAATTCTTGATAGATTTCCAAAGGGATTATTTATACCGGTTGACTTGGATATCCTCATTGAGAGAATTTATCTCGCTCCATCATCTCCGTCTTGGATTAAGGATTTGTTAAATTCAATTCTAAAAAAATATGAAGTAAACAAAGAGATTTGGCCATCTGCTTTGGATCAGAGTCCAATTATCTAATATTACCATTTATTCATTCGATGTTCACGGATAGCGCAGTACTTTAGGCAATTGGAGCTTATTTTTTCGGTTTCACCCAATCGCTAATGGTTTCTCGCACTTTTTGATTTGTAGCATACATGAAAACCAAGAGTAGGCCAACGATTACTACACTTATTTGCGCGGGCAGGGTGCCAATGAATGATGCAACGACGTAATACATCATAACAATCAATATAATTGCCACGAAAACGAGTTTAGCAATATCGATAAGATCCAACGTAGTTTGCTGAACCGGGTTTGGTTTTTGTTTTCTCGGGGGCATAATGTATAATTCAAATGGGGCATCTTAACTTTATCTAAATTTTACATACGGCATTTTCACGATCAAGAGATTCTTCTAAAATATAAGGATCCTGCACTTCCCGCAGCATCTCCAATTGCAAAATACACCAAGAAATTAACCATTTCAGTCATCGAATTGGTAAACTGGGTCGTGTTAAGTACAGCATTTGGGCTTGAAGGTGGAAATATTGCCGACATAAAAATATACGCGCTAACAATCCCTCCAATCTGAATTAAACCGATAATTCTTGGATCATCAATCAGCCATGAGATTAAGCCAATGACAATACCAGTAATAAAACTAATTAAAATATATCCCATTGTTATTTCTGGCACTGTTCAATGATTTACTTATGATAGTAAAAAATTTGCCGTTGGCGCTGAACACTTTTGAAATATATAGAAGAATTTAATGTTTTGGACTCATGTCGAATACATTTTTCAAAAAATCCGGAATTGGTTTTCCTGCGATTATAAGATATTGTTGGAGACTATTTCCTAGTTCAATTGCGTTCCTTTGTATAGCCTCAAATTCGATATCTGATATCTGAATCTCTTCATCTTGCACGGATAGTTGAATTTTTTTCTCATCTCGCTTTAATGGAGAAATGAGATTTTTCAGAGATTGAAGGAGATCTTCTATATGCTGTTCTTTAAATAATTCCGGATACTCTCTGATTAATTGACTGGCAATTTCAAGAGCGTATGATAAACCTGGTTCTTTCCGAAGAACAATTGAATAAACAAAATCTGAAATTATTATTTCATCCATTGGGGGCACTTTTTTATTATTTGCCAAAATTCCATAATTGTAAAAGCCCTCGATTGATTTTTTAGAAACTTCGGAATTTGGTGAGAACAGCCCATAACGAAGTTGGTTTACAACCTTGGGGGATTCACCGGGCTTTACTAATAAAATCCCCGGAATTGCCGAATTTGTACAGATATCATATCTTGAAAATTCACCGAACGTTTTGAGGATTTGTTCAACATCGTTCTGATCCGTAATTTTATCCAACTTGAAAAGTAGAGTTTGTTCAAAAAGTATTAAGATTTCTTTGAATTGTTCAAGTAAATAAGGATAAAAATAACTATCTTTCTCTTTGAACTCTGAAAGCCAAGCTTTTTGCTCTTCCCATTTTGAGCTAATCTTATTGAATAGAGTTAAAAGTTCAGTTTCAGACCATTCGATATTGCCTCTTTCGCCACCAGTTGTTTCTATTTGGAGACGCACGGATGAATAAATCCACTCGTAGATGAAGACTGTTAATTGTCCCCCACCACCTTTCATGGAATCATGCATTTTTCCATCTTGCCCCATAGATCGTGTGATAGATGAGGGGATCGGTTGAGATAAAAGCCATTTCCTGTATTTGTTTTTCACATCACCAGGATTTAATTCAGGCAATCCAAGCAAGACAAAATTAAGATAACCAGTATCTATGGGCAACTCAGAGATAGGATCAACTTTATACCATAGCGCATTTTTAAATTCTTCAATTTCAGCAGCGTTTAACCCACCTATTTTGAATACCCGTACTAATCTCAATAAAGATCGTCTTCTTTCGTCCGGTGTGCCTGTTTTGGCAATCTGAATTAAATTTGAAATCTGATTATCCCATGACCTTCGATTATAACCTTTGGGAATTTGAAAATTATCCTTAAAATCAATATATTCAAATGGTTCTGGAAAATGCTCCGTTATTGGAACCGTAAAGTAATTTGCTGTTGGAATTGGCAAATTTAAGAGATCATCAAGTTTTTCCAATAATTTATTTTGGGAAATTGAATAAGAGATCCGTTTGAAGAGAACGCCAATTCTATCATAAAAACCAATCCTAGGCGTATTTTTTTGAGATTTATAAATATTTATTGTGATATCTAATAATTCCTCTAAACGGCTATCTGAAAGACGAATGCAAAGTCGGGATAACAATTCCATTTGGATACTTATTTGTCTGTATGAAAAGGAATTATCAAAATCCCGGTTATGGCCATTACGGTAATAATCTGCTAATGACTGTCTAAGGGAGATTATCGCAAGATTGTAATAATCATCAAATAATCTTTCATCTATTCGTAAAATTGCTAATCGGTGAAATTTACTATCAATTATTTTTTCATTTACAGATCGCACGATTGTANNTATTTTTCGATCCAATCTGCTGCATATGAAATTTCTTCATTGAATCTGAAAACTCTTCCACAAACTAATGGAAGACCTACATTTTCAGTCATCTTCAAAAAAGCAAATGCTGGTAAAACCTTTACAATCTCGGGTTCATATCCCATGAAATGCGAATTGGTCACAACACCGAGATCAAATCCGTGTTTTTTCTCAAATTCTGGTTGTTCTTGGGGTTTTGGGATACTCACTTTAGCTTTAAATTTTTCTAGCTCAATCCTCGGATCGCAATCGTATCTTGCGAGATGTTTCCACCTGTCTTCATAGTCGCCGCTCCGATTTTGTCTAAAGGAACGGTTAATCTCTATTGATTGGAGAAGGAGTAAACACCATCCTTCAAGAGATAGTAGATAAAAATCCTCTCGATTTGAATGAATGTGAAGACGTATCGTTTTGAGAGCGTGTTCAGTGATTAGTTTAGCTTTTTCAAGTTCGCCTAATTCAGACAGAAGGCCAGCCTTTTTTATTTGATATTCGGGATGATCATTATCTACCGACCATGCATCTAATTGTCTTCGAAGATCCTCTTGATCCAAGTGGAAAAGATCAAACATGCATTTTTCATAATACCATTTATTTTTCCAATCTGAATTGAGAACAATTGTTTTCTCTAATCGATCCATCCAAAAATGATATTTATCTAGATCATTACTTTCCCGATAGTGTCGAGCGAGTGAGAATGCCAATTCAATCCATTGCCTGCTAATCAAATCCCAATTATTGTTCCGGAATGCTACCTCATGAGGGTTAATTATTGATTCTTTGATTGTAATTAAATCCGGAAACGGATTGATCTTTTTTACCTCGGATTCAAAGCATTCAGCTACATTGCTGAATAATGGCGCTAGACACGTTTCAAGTCTCCATGATAATTCAAATATTAAATGAAGGTTAGTCGGAAATTTAAAATTGTTTATGTTCTCTAAAATCGGCTTAATCGTTTCTTTTGTATTTTCCCAAATAGCAGCCCGGCTATTTCGTGGTGCCAAAATCCATCCGGGGTAAAATTCATGCTCAATTGTCCAGATTTTATAGTTATTTTCGAGGTCTTGTTTGATAGATTTACTATCAGATATCAAATGGATATAGTGAAGGTTTTCAAATAACTGGGACGGAGGGAGAGGGCAAAGAGAGGGTGCGAGGGGATTCTTTATCGGGGGTACTTCTTGATGAGATAGATCAGGCCAATTTAACTTATTATTAGGTTTACCAGATGCTAAACTTTTTAATAGCCATTCGATGGCAATTTTATGACGGGCATTCCCATCGATGAATTTCTCTCTTGGAAAAAGTGGCCCTAAATCTACAATTTTGATATTTTCATTTTCGAGTTTCGTTCGTTCTGCCTCACCTAAATCTAAAATANNCACCTAAATTGTCTTTAACCCATTTTTTCCAACACTCGAAGTTTTTATCATTCCCACGAAAACCGATAAGGCAAAACACGTTTTCAAGAATAGACTGTTGGACGAGATTTTGAAATGCTGCAAATTTATCTTTATATCTGCTGTAATCATCTTCAGTAATTATAAACGAGTTAGACGGGATATCCCCATGTAATTTTATAATTCGCGGTTTTGATTTTAGGGGAATTTGTGTAATAGTCTTGATAATATCATATTTTTTATCGTAGATTTTTGGTAAAGTACGTTCTAGCAAAGTATCATAGTTCGTCGTAAAAACATCCGACCAAGGCAGCGAAAGCAATAATTCGTGAATTTCTCCCGGTAAATATTTCTCATCGGGTATTGATTTTATTAATAAACTATACAATTCTCCTTTCCCAAAAGTCTTTGAATATTCACTTGCATACTTGTCAAAATTTTGCCCAAAATCAATTTCTCCATCAGAAATTTTTTTGGAAAAATCATGTTCAGGATGTAATTTTGAATAAAATATTTTACCCAAATCCCATGCTAATGGGAAATTTGAAATTTGTGGGGAGAATTTTTCAGCATTTCGACTGAATCCAGCACCGATCATTACTGCTACGCGCCCATATTCAGTACTTTTAAACAGGTTTTCACGAATATGTTCAAGATTAGCCCTGTCTTGAAACTTCGAGATTTCAGTCATGCGTCCCTCCCCCGATAAAAAATATTAAAATTACTCAAATATCTCTATTTCAAGGACTTTAGGAGAGTAGAGGATTAATATTGTTTCGTTTTAATGCTATCATATTTTCATTTTTTTAAGTTGGAACATCGTTGATCAATCCCATGAATCAACCGTTGATCCGCCCCTGCGTTTTTCTTCAGATGAAATCCTACCATAAATTGATGGTCTGATAACATAATCTAAATTCTAATAATGGCTGATCTAAAGAGATTTTGCCAGAATTGCGGCTTTGAATTGGATGAAGGATCTACGGTGTGCAACCGATGTAGCGTTGTTGCTACAATAAATCTTGAGAACTATCTTTTAAGTAAATATAAACTTCTTACGATAATCGGTATATTTGGGGCACTCTCGGTTTACCTCTCAACTACTTCATCGACCCATGGTGGAAATGAATTCCTTCAATATGGGAGTTACATCTGTTTAGCAATTGTAATTCTGTTGTCTCTTATCTGGGGCTGGGGGCTTATTCAATATTCATTCACAATATTACAATTCCCGTTTGATGGACACTATCATTTTAAGGTGTGGTTCGAAAGAGGCATTCGGTTTTCATTGATATTATTATTCACAAGTTTCTTTGCATCGGTAATTTTACTCATATCCCTCTATATTCTTACCAACGTAGAAATTGCAGAAACGTTGGTCTATTCATTATTCTTGGATTTTTTCCTTTTAGTAATTATAACAGCAATTTATTTCCCATACCGCTCCCTGATTGAATCTACTGGGAATGCTGGTA
The DNA here is from genome assembly GCA_003136075.1 of Methanoregula sp. GTDB lineage: Archaea > Halobacteriota > Methanomicrobia > Methanomicrobiales > Methanospirillaceae > Methanoregula. The sequence continues at coordinate 46,142 of PNBP01000071.1, forward strand.
GATTTTTAATGAGTTTTTTACTCATTGTGGTCCTTATTCTCACAATAGGAAATTTTTCTGCCGAGACCTCGAATAAATGGCCCTTCATAATGGTAACCCTCTTTTTTATTATTCTCAATGCCTATTTGATCATTAGATCCTCTGTACTGATTTATCGGGACATGAATACCGGCGTCAGGTCATTAACCCTAGAAAATTTCAAAAATAAATTGAGGCCATTATGGAAGCACTGAATCGTATAAATCATTTATTACGAGAGACTAGTTCAACTGTATTATTTTTCGGTGCGTGTGGCATATTCCTCATTTATATTGGCGACATCCTCCTCAATCAGAATCCTCCGAGTCTTCAAATTGGTTTTCCAACAGCCGCAATGGGATTTGGTTTTTTTGTCTTTGCTATATCCATTGATAATTCGAAAAGATCTGCAAAAAAAATGAATCAAATCCTTGAAAAACTCAATGATATTCAAGAAGAATTGAAAAAGAAAAAGGAATCCGATCCCGAATTGGGGAGTGAAGATAAAAACATCGGTGAGTAAATGGCATTCGCTCCCAAAACCCCTATTTTCGTAAGTTCGACCTATTCGGATCTAATCCCTTTCAGAAATGCAGTCAGAGATATTTTATCATGTTTTTCAGTGGACATCCATGGGATGGAAGTCTTTGGAGCACAGACCCGAAAGCCTCTTGACACTTGTTTGGCAGAGGTGTTGACTTCCGAGGTATTCATCGGGATTCTTGGAATGCGATATGGTTCTATTGATGAAGCAACCGGAAAATCATTTGTTGAACGCGAATACGAAACCGCAAAAAAGAGCGGTCTGGAAATATGGATTTTCCTTATCGATGAGGAAAATACACATATCCCCCCTATTCATGTTGATTGCAAGGATGCAGAAAAACTAAAAGAATTTAAAAAACGACTGAAAGATGAACACACTTGTGTATTTTACAATTCGGTTGATGATCTTGTATTAAGAGTCCGGAGTAATCTGGAAAAATTTTTCACCGATAAAGTACGTGTCCCATCGCAATCAAAGGCATTTGTTTCAGCGACAGTGAGTTCATCCACCATTGCAAAAGGCGATGAGTTCTACATCACAGGAACTGCAACCGAGACCGCATACTCAGGTGTAGCCATTTGGGTTTTTGGGCAGAATACATTTAATCACTGGATTGTAGATGTTAGACAAGATGCCAGTTACGTTATGGCAATCCCTGTTGCATTTACAAAAACTTTACCGATAGGCCAATATTTTGTTGTTGTTCAGCATCCTATGGACAATCATGCATATGATGTAATGCCGGTCCTATCCTTTGATTCGATTGTTGTGAAAAATTCCTTCAACAACGAAACATTTGTAGTTAGTGGGAAGGGTAGCATTAGTAGCATGGAATCTGCAACCAACCTCATCGAGTTTCTCAATAAATCTGGAATAGACGACACCTATACAAAACTGCAATTCCTCATCGAAGAACCTTTCATTCAAATTGATCCAATTACCCCTAAAAAACCCGGGGAAAAATTTAAGATTACTGGTCAGACTAACCTAGCGGTTGCTAATGAGTTGCTAGTAGAAGTCATGCCTCGAATTGTTCCTCCGAATGTTGAGAAGTATTTTGGCATTCGGGGAATTGTAAAAATTGTCAGAGAGGAAGCGGGACTCAACACCTTTAGTTTTGCACTAGAACTTGTCGAAACTAATCCGGGGGAATATATTGTGAATGTAATTTCGTATAAGATCGGTACTGTATGGCATCAACCTTTCATTGTAACGTAGAATCTTCTCCCTATCAATCGTTGATCTACACTGATCCGCATCACCGTCCTGCTTATCCGCACCTCAGTATCAGCATAAATCAACGCTGATCAGCATATCATCTGACTTGATTAGCACCCTGATCCCATTGATCAAGCCTAGTCATCACACGCTTATTGAGGGTGAACGGTTGATCCCGTTCAGCGTACTGCTTCATATAATTCAACCCACCTTTCGAGAATCCCCGCATCCTTCCGATTGCTCTCATAATCCGGACTGATCCCTTCTCCTCGGTAAACCTCCTCAACCCATCCCTTTATGCACTCCCTCAAGCTATTCACACAATAGAATAGGTGTCACTCACGTATGCACAGGCATACAAGCGATACCCCGGAGAAACAACCATGTCAACAGTCGAAGAAAATATGCGCCTCATGCAGACGCTGGATGATGCCTGGAACACCCAGGACTGGGAAACGTTTGAGAAACGCCACGCAGCACATGTCGATGTATTCTGGCCGGGGCAGGCACTGCCAACCCACAGCCGCCCGTCCCACAAGGAAGAGGCAATCGCATTTTTCAAGATATTCCCGGATAACAAAGTCGGGAACCGGCCGTACAAGATCTTCTTTGGGCAGGGAGACTACACCTGCTCTGTCGCCGAGTTCACCGGGACGTTCAAGGGCCCGATGACCACTCCCGATGGGAAGGTAATCCCGCCCAACGGCAAAAAGTTCAAGGTCGAGTTCTGCACGGTCGCCCACTGGAAGGACGGCGAAATCCAGGAGGAGAGACTCTTCTACGACAAGATCTCACTGATGCAGCAGATCGGCCTGATGTGAGAACACACGGAGCCTGCGGCAGAGCCAGTAGTGTGTTAAGGCAACCCGGGGATGGTAAAACCACAAGCCTAATGCTCTCCCATCACCACTCATTTTCTACGTAAAAATCGTTTGATACTACGAACGGACAGCATCTATCCATGACCGAGAAAAAAACCCCCGTACCCGATACCCAGAAAGAACCGATGAAGATCACCGTCAGCAAAAACGGCCCGTATCTTGTAAGCGGGGGAGTCCCGCTGAAAACAGAAGAGATCTGTAACGATGACGAAGGCTATTGCCGGACCTGGCGGGAAACCAAATCGTATCCCCTCCAGCAGCACTACGCCCTCTGCCGGTGCGGGCATTCCGGCAACAAGCCGTTCTGCGACGGGACGCATACAAAAATCCATTTCGACGGGACCGAGGCCGGGGATTTCGAGCCTGCCAGCGAACATGCAAAAGTGATCCGGGGCCCTGCCCTGACACTCGCCGATAACGAACATCTCTGTGTCCACGCACGGTTCTGCATGCGGGCCGGCGGGATCTGGAACCTTGTCAGGCAATCCGGGAATGATGAGGCCCGGGATATCGCCATCGAAGAAGCCGGCAACTGCCCGTCCGGCCGGCTCGTGGTCATGGATAATAAGACCGGAAAAGCAATCGAGCCGGACTTTGAGAAGTCCATTGTGGTCATCGAGTATCCTGCACGCGGGGAGCATGGGCCGCTCTGGGTGCGGGGCGGTATCCCGGTCATATCGGCCGATGGCGAGCCGTACGAGATCCGGAACCGGGTCGCGCTCTGCCGGTGCGGTTACTCAGGCAACAAACCGTTTTGCGATGGCAGCCATATCGAGAGCTAACCTGAAAAATCCGTACGGAAAAGGAAGGGGAAATGCATTTATGTGAAGGTGTAATGAATCACCATGAGGGAACTGTTGCAGTAACGTGCTGGGAATGAAAGGGACAAAAAAAGATCCTTAAACACGCAACAGGACCTTTGCGGACATATCAGGTAAACGATAGCGAGGAACGGACATGGTAATTGTAAAAGACGGTAAACTGGAACTGCTCACGGACAAGAACAGCACGCTCGTGCTCGTAGACTACCAGCCTGCGATGTTTGCAGGTGTTGCTTCCGGCGACAAGGCTCTCATCCGGGCTGCGGCCACCTGTGCGGCTAAGGCTGCAGCCATCCTTGACATACCGGTTGTGCTCTCGGCAATCGGCCCCCAGCGGAACGGGGAGTTCATCGCGGATATTACCCGGCTCTTCCCCGGCAAGGAAGTATATGCCCGGGCGGTGCCGAGTTTCGATGCATTTGAAGATGACCCGACCTATACTGCGTTTAAGAAGACCGGCCGTAAGAAAGTGGTGGTATCCGGTCTCTGGACGAGCATGTGCTTTGCCTATACTGCGCTCCATGCCATCAGGGATGGCTACGAAGTATACGGCCTGATGGATGCAGCGGGAGATTCCACGCATGATGCCCATAAGTACGGGATAAAGCGGATGCTCCAGGCGGGAGTAATCCCTATCACGGTTGAGTCGCTGGTGTCAGAATGGATGCATGACTGGGGCAACCCGAAATCGGGGGAGCTTGTTAAGGAAGTATATTCGAAATACGGCGCACAAATCGGGCTTGGGATGCCATAAGATTTGAGGGACAGTGATGAACGGGACGGTTCTGATAACTTCTCGGGACCTGTGATAATTTCTCCAATTCATTACGTCGTAAAAATTTATATTTTCCTAGTTTTTTTTCACGAAATCCTGTCAACTTATCAGAACAGATCGAAGTATCTTGGGTGGTGCTTCTTAAGGTATCTGTAAATCTGGTTCAGGTATCGCAAATTGGTTCTGATGAGTTGGCGATTGATCGGGTATTTTTAACGAGATGAAAAATCGGTCAACCTCCACCAACTTATCAGGGCCCGTAATGAATACAGCAGCGCTGAACCCTCATATGTGTCAGAACCTGCATATATCGCCACCGGTCTGGCAGGTAGCCGGCTATGAGAGAGACCGTCTCCCCATTTCCCCAATCCCTACATTTATATGATCATGAATGAGAGTGACCACCATGCCACTCAAAGCGCAGATTATGGAAGTAATCAATGGTCCACATGTTGCAGCTGTTGCAACACTGGACGGCAAGCTCCCGGCGGTCCGGTTCATGGTGCTTGCCGGCTTGCCTGACATGACCCTTGTCGGGGCGACAATGAAATCCTCGAAAAAAGTTGAGCAGCTGAAGAAAAATCCTGATACGGCTCTTGCCATCTGGTCGGGAAAGGAATATTCTGATCCATACGTGGAAATTAAGGCAAAGGGCAAAGTCCACGAAGATATTGCTACGAAAAAAAAGTACTGGAACCCGATGCTCGAACAGCACTTCAAAACACCGGAGAATCCTGATTTTGTCGTGATCGTGTTCACAGTAGGCGAGATTGCGTATCACGGGAAGAATATGTCAAGCCTGGAAATCTGGAAACGCTAAAACGGTTCCGGCTTAACCAATAGTGCAAGGCAGGAATGGCACCCAAAGCGGGATGCCCGTTCCAATCAAGAGGACACTGGCAGACCCGCCTCCCCGAACGGATTTGTAGGCAACATATGCGACGTAAATCGGTATCAAACCCAAAAACAGAAAATTAAACGCAAGAAGAGGGATCGGGGAATTAAAGGATGTCCAGATTTTTAATGTCAGGACTATTACAATGAGGGCGAGATAAATGGGTACAATGAGAAGCGATAATATCTTTCGGAGGTCAAGTCTCATCAGGTCTCGCCTTCTCTGATAGTTTTCCTCCCCATTCAATTATTAAGTAAACAATCATGGTTGCACCTATCAATAGCATACATAAATCCACAATATAAAATATTTGAAAACCAGTTCTGATGCATTTGCGGTTGGTGACCAAGATTTTATCTCATTAAAATTTCCCAATCAACCGCCAACTCATCAGCGCTGTCTTATCGTATTTATCAGCCCGGGTTCGTGGATTATCAGTTGGATCGGACTTCTGATTGGCGGGATATGGTATTATTTCCGCAGTCACTGATGCAGGGCCGGGGCATTGTGCGGGCCCCGTGTAGTCCAAATGAGGAGGAATGTCCCTGCTGCGGCAATAACGGCAGCAACCATGAAACCTGCGCTGTACCCGACAAATGCCCAGATAAACCCGATCATCACGCTGGATACGAGATCTCCAACTCCGTTTATCGTTGCGAGCGCCCCGAAACCGAGTGCCCGTG
>PNBP01000040.1 GCA_003136075.1 Methanoregula sp.
AGTACCCAAGAAAACATACGCTCACAAAAATCGACACCACCGGTAGCTTCGATACGGTTGCACAAACCCACAAGCGCCGTGGTTTCTACTTCAGTGATGAACTCTCGTCCCGGGGAATTGTTGGTGAGTTTGCCGGTGCGACACGGACCTGGAAACTCAACACCTACGGTCTCAACTGGAGACAGGTCCATTATCTCGCGGACACGTTCACCGAGATTGCAGAGAAATACAATCTGCAGGTGCAGAAATAATAAAAAGACCACGACAATTTAAAAAAAAAATCCGGGGCTGCTGTTGCTGATGTGTCCCGTGCAGAACAGTTGCAGGCACTCAACCACTCAGATAACAACCCCTCCGGGAATTAAAAAAAGAACATTTTACATTACATGCGAGGAATCAGCAATGACAAAAAAGAAATTTAATCTCGGCACCATCTCCCTACACGCCGGGCAGGTGCCCGATCCAACCACCGGATCAAGAACTGTACCGCTGTACCAGACCACATCTTATGTGTTCAAGAACACCGAACATGCAGCAAACCTGTTCGGCCTTCGTGAGCTGGGCAATATCTATACCCGGCTCATGAACCCGACCACCGATGTGTTTGAAAAACGCATCACGGCCATTGAGGGTGGGACCGGGGCAATCGCGACGGCATCCGGAGCAGCCGCCATTACGTACGCGATCCTGAACATCACCCAGCCGGGTGACGAGATTGTATCAGCTGACAACCTGTATGGTGGCACGTACGAGTTCTTCCATTATACGCTCCCAAAGTTCGGGCGGCATGTCGTATTTGTCGATTCCACAAAACCTGAAGAGTTCAGGAAAGCGATCACGGGAAAGACCCGGGCTGTCTACGCGGAGACCGTGGGCAACCCGAAGCTGGACACACCCGACTTTGAGGCGATCGCAAAGATCGCCCATGAAAATGGCATCCCCTTCATTGTCGACAACACAACCGGTGTCGGTCTCGTCCGCCCTATCGATTATGGTGTTGATATTGTCGTCCACTCGGCGACCAAGTATATCGGCGGGCACGGCAATTCCATTGGCGGCGTGATCGTCGACTCCGGGAAGTTTGCATGGAACAATGGCAAGTTCCCGGAATTTACCGAACCCGACCCGGGCTACCATGGCCTGAAATACTGGGACACGTTCGGGAACTTCCCGGGTCTCGGGAACGTCGCATTTGTGTTTAAAATCCGTGTCTCTCTTATGAGAGATACCGGTGCCGTGCTCAGCCCGTTCAATGCATGGCTTTTTCTGATCGGCCTTGAGACGCTCCACCTGCGTGTCCCCCGCCACTCGGAGAATGCATTGGCGGTTGCGGAATTTTTGCAGAAGCACCCGAAAGTTGCATGGGTGAATTACCCCGGTCTTCCCGGGCACCCGAGTCACACGCTCACGAAAAAATATCTTGTCGGAGGATATGGCCCTCTCGTTGGTGTCGGGATCAAGGGTGGGGAAGTTGCTTCACGCAAGTTTATCGACAGCCTCAAGCTCTTCTCGAACCTCGCAAATATCGGGGACTCAAAGAGCCTGGTGATTCACCCGGCGTCAACGACCCACCAGCAGCTGACCTTTGAAGAACAGGCAAAGACCGGTGTTACACCGGACGCAGTCCGGCTCTCCATCGGGACCGAAGATATCGAAGATATCATAGAAGATCTTAATCAGGCATTCGCAAACGTATAATGGAATGACTATGCTCCCCGGCTCTGTAGGCACCGTTAAAACGGAATCACTGGATCTATTTGCCCCTCTCACTCTTGAGAGCGGAGCCGTCCTGCACAACGTGACGATCGCATACGAGACCTACGGGAAACTGAACCGGGACCGGAATAATGCGATCCTCATCTGCCACGCCCTTACCGGCGATGCACATGTTGCGGGTATCCACGAAGGTGAAGAGAAACCCGGCTGGTGGGATGCGGTTATCGGGCCCGGCAAGGCTTTTGACACGGATCGCTATTTCGTAATCTGTAGTAATGTCCTTGGGGGATGTAAGGGCTCAACGGGCCCCTCTTCTGTAAATCCCCAAACCGGCAAACCCTACGGCACTGCCTTCCCGGTGATCACGATCCGGGACATGGTAAACGCCCAGAAACTGTTAATCGAGCATTTTGGTATTTCCCAGTTGTACGCGGTCGCGGGGGGATCGATGGGCGGCATGCAGGTACTGCAGTGGGCGGTCTCGTATCCCGATATGGTAAAAAAAGCGATAGTCATCGCGACGACGGCTTATTCCACACCCCAGCAGATCGCGTTCAACGAGGTCGGACGGAAGGCAATCACATCAGATCCCGACTGGAACAATGGGGATTATTACGGTAAAACGCTGCCCACGCACGGGCTTGCTCTCGCCCGGATGATTGGTCATATCACGTATCTTTCCGATGAGTCGATGCATGCAAAATTCGGGCGGACTCTGCAGGATAAGGTCCATATCGGGTTTGATTTTTCGACTGACTTTACCGTGGAGAGTTATCTCCATCACCAGGGAGACACCTTCACCCGGCGGTTCGATGCAAATTCGTACCTCTACATCACAAAAGCGGTCGACTACTTTGACCTGGCACAGGACGGATCGCTTGCAAGCGGGCTTTCAGCTGCAACGGCAGCATTCCTTGTCATCTCCGTATCCTCTGACTGGCTTTACCCGCCCTATCAATCGCAGGAGATCGTCTCTGCGCTCACGGCAAACGAGCGCGATGTAAGGTACTCCGAAATCCGATCAAACTACGGCCACGATGCGTTCCTGCTGGAATCCGGGCAGATCAATTACCTGATCGGGAAGTTCCTGTCGCACACGGTTGTAAGAGATGTCATGACAAGCGATGTTGAAAGCATTGAAGAAGGTTCAACAATCGCGGTCGCCGCACGACGAATGATCAGGTGTTCAGTCAACCACCTGGCGGTACTCTCGGTAGAAGGGCAGCTGGTTGGTATCGTGACCTCGTGGGACATCGCAAAGGCGGTGGCCTCAAATTTCCTGTGGCTGGACGAGATCATGTCCCGGAACGTCATCACGTCAACGCCGGATGAATCGGTTGAGGATGCGGCAAAGAAGATGGGGGAGCATGCAATTTCCGCACTGCCGGTTGTTGATAAGGACCAGCATGTGATCGGGCTTATTACCAGCGATGCCATCAGCTCGCTTATCGGCAGGGGAAATTAGATGAGAATCCTTTCCATCCATGCGGACTCGATGTGGTATCACGCGACCCGGAAGACACGGATGGCCGAACCGATCACTGCCCACGAGGACCGGATGGACGAATGTGTTGTGCTGTTCTCCTGCGTGGAGAAACTGGATGAAAAAAACCCTGTGCACGTGATCGCAAGCGCGACCGAGAACGTGCTCCGCCGTCTTGAAAAACTCAAGGTGAAACGGGTTTTGATCTACTCGTACTCCCATCTCTCAAGCACGCTTGGTGCCCCCAATGTCGCGCTTATGATCTTAAGCGGTCTTGAGGCGCAGCTCCAGTCTGAAGGTATCGAGGTCAAGCGTGCGCCCTTTGGCTGGTACAAAGAGTTTGAGATCCGGGGTAAGGGTCACCCGCTCGCAGATCTCTCCATGACGATCTGCCCCTACGAGGGAACGGAGTGTGATTTCACCTGTCCCTACTGCCATCACCCGTTCAAGGAAGCAGATGCGGAACATGCCTGTCCGAGCGCAGGCGCATGCTCGACACAACCGGCAAGAATCGGAGAAAAATAATGACAGAACCTGTTTTAAAATCACAAAAAGCACTTGTCGTTCTTGGCTGCCCGGAAGTTCCGGTGCAGCAGGCGCTTGCTATCCATATTACTCACCACCTGCAACAGGGAGGTACCGAGGTGCTGGTGACCGGAAATCCATCGGTGCTTGGCCTGCTCAAGGTTTCAGACCCACAAAAAATATACATCAAAAATACCATGGTGCTCGAAACGTGCATTGCCGAAGTTGTTGAAAAGAAGCGAAGCGGGGATCTCTGCGTTGTCTTTGCCCACAATGACGCGGCGATAGCATATGCGGCAACAATGCGGTATCTCCTTCCAGCATGCCGGCTGGTTGTGATCATCTTTGGGAAGGACCCGGAACCACTGGCAGCGGAGATCAATTTCCCGTGTGAAACCATCATCGAAAAAGCGGTGCATAATCCTGCTGTCTTAAAGAAAAAGATCAACGAGGTGTTCGGATGGGCTGCGTCGAGAACCTGAACTACGAGATGATCCTCCCGCTTGGTGCCTCATTCAAGGAATGCCGGGAATATGTCGAGAAGAATTACCCGGAAGTATGGTATGTCGATCCCGGTTACAAGCTCTTTGACGAGTATATGATCGGGCTTCCTCCTATTGCGCTTGGTATCGAGGAAGGAAAAAAGATCATTTTTCCCTACACAAAACCCTGCCATGGGACCTATCTGCTCCGTGTTGAAGATACCGACGAAGTTGAACGCGTTCGAAAAACCGCGAAGAATGAAAAAATAAACAAAAGCAGCATCCGGAGAAAATAAATTATGACGAAAAAATGGCTGGTCCGGTACTCAGAAATATTTTTAAAATCAGATCCGGTCCGCCGGCAGTGGGAACGGGTACTCATGGACAATATACGGGAAGTAATGCCGGGAGTTACCATACGGAGCGAACGTGGAAGGATCTGGCTTCTCGGCGATGTGAAACCAGACCTTTTGAAAAACATCTTTGGGATCGTATCGTTCTCGGAAGTAGAACATGTCAGCCGTAACGAGACAATCGAAGATGCCCTGCTTGACTACTGCCGGGGTCACGGCTTATCTGAAGTAAAGACCTTTGCTCTCCGGATCAAGCGGGTGGGAAACCATGATTTTTCCTCAAATGACAAAGCAATCGAGTTCGGGAACCTGATACGAAAGGAGTTCCCCAGGATCAAGGTAAACCTTGCTGCACCCGAGAAAGAGATCCATGTGGAGATCCGCAAAGATGAGTGCTACCTTTATGATAATGTGACAAAAGCTGTTGGCGGGTTGCCCATCGGTGTTGAAGGGACGCTTGTTGCTCTTGTGTCCGGGGGTATCGACTCGCCGGTTGCTGCGTGGATGATGATGAAACGCGGGTGCCGGATCATCCCGCTCTTTGTGGCGCTTGACACCTTCCTTGACAATTCGGTCATTGCCCGGGCAGAGCGCGTCGTTGATGTGCTTAAAAAATACCAGCCGGATATCCATCTCCGGGTCATTCACGATTCGTATCTTGCCGCGGCAAAAAAAGAGCTTATAAAAAACCACCAGGAAAAATACACCTGCCTTTTCTGCAAACGACGGATGTACCGTATTGCTCAGGAAGTTGCTCTGGAAGTCGGAGCAAAGGGAATAGTAAACGGCGAATCACTTGGTCAGGTTGCGAGCCAGACGCTGGACAACCTGGTCGTGCTCAACAATGCGGCTGAGTGCCCCATCTACCGCCCCCTCATCGGGTTTGACAAGGAAGAGACGATGAAGATCGCACGGGAGATCGGGACCTATACTACTTCGGTCAGCAAAGCGTCCGGGTGCACGGCGGTCCCGAAAGGTCCGTCAACAAAGGCGAAACTTTCGACTATTCTTGCAATTGAGAAGAAACTGGAAGCGAGTACGATGCCGCTGCCGGTGTAAGACAACGTACCCGCAAAAATGATAATACAGCCAAAAAAAGGTTAACCCTACATATTCCGGTGCTGTTTTTCCGAACCGCTCGCGCAGTAATACCCAAACTTCAGCGCCATCATCGACGTGACCGGGCAGTTCGGGCAGAGGCAGGCCTTTTTCATTATACTGCACGACGTTTTTCCCGTGGAGCAGAACAGTTTCTCCTCCTTTTTTTTCATGCAATGAGTATAAGCAGGACAGACCGGGCAGGTACACAGTGCCCGGTATTTTTCCATCACCTTTGCCCTGACTTCCGGTGCCATTGCATCGAGTTTCTGTACCATCTCCACAAATCTCTCCATAGGGTATCACCATGATCCGGATGGACAAATCCATATTCATGAACCTTTTATTATAATTTATGCCAGCTCCGATTGTCGGACGAAAATTTGGTGTCGGCCTGATCCCCCCGCTGTCCCCGGATAAAGCACGGGGGATCCGGGTGCTGGGGATCTCCGGGTCAAGCCGTCAGGAGCCCGGGATGTCCAAATCCGAACGACTGCTCCAGCGGGCGCTTGACCAGTGTAAGGCTGCCGGGTGCGAAACAACCTTCCTGCGCCTAAAAGACCTGAAAATCTACGACTGTGAGGGCAATTACTCGGAAAACCCGGAATACTGTACGTATCCCTGCCAGTCCACGATGAAATATGAAGACGACCAGATGGACATCGTCTATTCTGCGGTGCTCGACACGGACGTCCTCTTTCTTGCAACCCCCATCCGCTGGAACAACCATTCGGCGCTCGTGCAGAAGTTTGTCGAGCGAATGAACTGCATTGAGAACCAGTATTCATGGTTTGGCAACCGGATGATTAAAAACAAAGTCGTGGGACTGATCATCATCGGGCATGTTGACGGGATGCAGCACGTGGCTGGCAACCTGCTGAACTTCTTTGCATGGCTGGGGTTCCAAAGCCCGCAGGTCTCGATTGCCTCATGGGTTGGCGAGAACGACGAGGATACCACAAAGGACTGGGGGCAGATTGAGAAGAACAAGTACACGCAGGAGGATCTNNTGAGATATCCGTATATGCGAGGGAATGAAATGGTCCGGTCAGCAGGGCTAAAAGAGGAGGTGGCTGAATGAAAAAAGATGGTTCGCTCCATGTAGTGGCATTTAACGGAAGTGCCCGGAAAAACGGCAATACGGCGATCCTGATCAACTACGTGTTGCAGGAACTGGAAAAGGAAGGGATCACAACTGAACTGGTGCAGCTCAGTGGCACTAAGATCCGGGGTTGCACCGCCTGTATGAAATGCTTTGAAAACCGGGACAAGCGGTGCGTCATTGATGACGACATGGTCAATGACTGCATCAGGAAGATGATTGAAGCTGATGGCATCATCCTCGGCTCTCCGGTCTATTTCTCTGATGTGCCTGCGGAGATGAAAGCGCTGATCGACCGTGCGGGTTTTGTGTCGATGGCAAACGGTGAGCTGTTCCGGCGCAAAGTCGGGGCTGCGGCAGTTGCCGTGCGCAGGACCGGCGCGATTCACACGGCAGATACCCTGATCCATTTCCTGCTGGGCCGCGATATGATCCTCACGGGATTTCCGGGAATTGGTATGGGGCTCAACATCGGGGACGTTGACCGGGACCACGAGGGTGTTGACCGGATGAAGGCGATCGGACAGAACATGGCATGGATGATGAAGCTGGTGGCGTCAGAAAATGCAAAAAATACCGCTCCCCGTGTCCACAAGGAAAAGAAGGCGGGACCGGTAAAGAAGAAGCGATAAATGAATACATAATTTTTCAGATGAATGGCGGTTTTTTAGCACGCCGCCCGACATAAGATCTCCCCGCAACGTGGTGCAAATAGTCTGGATACCAAAAAGCCCGGGCGATCTTTTTACTAACAGACACATCCGGATGCCGGTGATGGACTAAACGGGGATATCCATAATCTCGTCTTGAGAAAAATAGGTATTCAGTTGTAAAAAAATATTAATTCGTGAGCCGGGCATAGGTTACATCAACATTGTCAAAGAGATCCATTTCGCTTGTTTTTACCGGGATATAATCGGTGAGGATAACCTGCTTATCGATGACCAGCGTTTGCGTGGTCTTGAACTGCGCGATGACAGTTCCCTGTGAGCGGACATTTAATGAGATCGTATAGTTTGACGGCCGGACATTTGTCGGGTCGAGGACTACCTGGACTTCGACAAAATTCCAGTTGGGTTCCCCGGCAGCACCGGCACATGCGGGAAGATCGTTTATTTTCTGGTTATCACCGGTCCCGCTGGTGTAGTCCAGCAGAAAGTCCCGGTAATCGTGGGCGGATATCTGCGCAAGTTTTGGAACGACCTGCTGGATACCGTACGAAGGGTCTCCGGTGATGGTGGGGAATGCCTGCTGCATCGGGCAGTTAGGGACGAATTGCGGGAACACACTTTTTGTGATCTGGAGATGCTCCAGGTACGGGTTGTCGGATGCAATCCGGGTTGTCTGTTCTGTTTGCAGGATCGTTTCCCGTGGCAGGTATGTCGATGCAATCTGCACACTTGTTACGGTAGGGGCTTGTGTGGGGTGAACAGTGGTTTCAACCGGGGGAGAAGTTGGCAGCGTAGTTGTCAGTGGTGTCCCGGAAGATCCGGGCAGGGTACAACCGCATACCAGCGCACTTCCCAGTAACAAAAGGAAAATGAGGATAGTGCTTTTTTTCATAGGTACTGGTACAGGTTGAAAGAACATTAAATTCTGGGTCTGCATCCCATCGTGAATTTTTTTTACTGCTCAATCTTCTCCAGTCATTGACGGTTCAAAAAACCGTTCGTCATGCCGGTACTCGTCCCCGTCTAAAGATATATGATGCGGAGTGAACAAACGCTATCTGGGTAAATTCTCTCATATATCAGAGAGCACTATCAATAGTGAGCGTTTAACCGACAGGTACAGGTTCGTCCATGTCAAACCTGCTACCCAAGATCTTTTTACGCTGTCGTCAAAAAAATCCGGGCATGACCCCTCTCTTTGCCGGTACGTGATTACGGAAAACAATGATAAAAAAGGGAACTGACTGATTATGGATTTTTTTGCTGTCCTCCTCTCGATGTTCCTCCTCTTTGTCGTCATGGGGATCGGGTACTTTCTGTGGAAATTCGGGGCGCTGGACGGCAACCGGGTGCACCTGATCTCCCATGTGCTGGTCAACATCGCTATTCCCGCACTGACGATCATGAGCATGCAGATGCCAAACACCCTGCAGGTGGTGGGGATGGTAGATCGCACGCTGCTGATTGCATTTGCGTATTATATCCTCGCATTTGTGGCAAGTCTTGGCATCTGCCGGTTTCTTCCCTCTACCGGGCCGGAGACCGGGGTATTCCGGTTCATGCTGGTCTTCCCGAATGTCGGGTTCATGGGAATTCCCGTAGCAGAAGCGGTCTTTGGGCCCGGTTCGCTCTTTTACGTGATCCTGTTCAACATCCCTTTCAACCTGCTCGCATTCACAATGGGTGTCTGGCTTCTCGCACAGGGACAATCCAAAAAACCCACCCTGCGTATCCTGCTTACGCCCGGCCTTGTGGCGTCCATTTTAGGACTTGGCTTGTTCTTTGCCGGTATCCACATTCCCTGGCCGGTCGATACGGTGCTTGACTGGACTGGCAAGATGACGACACCGCTTGCGATGCTCGTTGTTGGCGCCCTGCTGGCAACCCTGCCCACGGCACGGCTTGCCGGAGACTGGCGGGTGTGGGTTATTACTGCTTTCCGGCTGGTCGTTTTCCCCATTATTGCGTATGCCGTGCTCGCGCCGTTCATCACCGACAAACTCCTGCTGGGAACCATGGTCCTTTTGATTGCGATGCCGATTGCCGCGTACGCGGTGCTGCTGTCTGAAGAGTACCGTGTGGATGCAACGCTCGCATCACAGGGCGTATTCCTCTCGACGGTGATGAGCATGGTGACGATTCCGGTGCTGGTGTTTCTGTTGTTTTAGGATCGATCCGGGTAAGCGTTCCGGCACGGTAGGGGTGTCTCTTGTGCCAATGGGAGGGGGGTATGCCAGAGGCGTACCGGAGTGGTTGCACCTTTTTTTATTTGCCAGCATATTTCCCCATCACCGCGAAGAACTACCAACAGAACCGTAAATGGTGGGATTTAAGTGTTTATTCGGTACTGGGAAACCGTATAATTCCTGGGTTACAGGAAAATCCTGATACATATGCGGTTGTCAACCGGTTTTTCACATCATAGATCATGCCTGGTCTGCAGGATTGTAAAATTCCTGGAATCACACTCTGAAGGTGTTCACGAATACTACTGAAATTAAAAAAAGAGATCAGATGATCTTTGCGCCGGCGCCCGGCCCGGGTTTGCATTCGAATACTTCGGTAATTTTAATGATGATGAGCGAACGGGCGGGCAGTGCCGGGTTTTTCACGTTCAGCTTTGCCTTCATCTCATCGTATTCCTTACCGCTTGATTTGATCGTGGCAACTCCCTTGATCTGGTAACAACCCTTGATGTCCGCCCCCCAGACATACAGGGCAATCTTTGGGTTCAAGCGGATGTTGGACAACGTTTTGTTCATGAAGTTGTCCGTAATCCAAATCGTATCATCGCTTACCAGTTCAACCACGCCAATCGGTACAACATTTGGCGTGCCGTCCTTGGATGCAGTGGCAACCGGGAAGATCTTCATCTTTGCAAATGCTTCCTTCATTTCAACGGTTAGTTTCACCATGGTGAATACACCAATCATCCCATTAGATCCTTTCATTCCTATATACCTTGGCGTCACCCGTGGTATGCACTCCTTGTGCCCTGAAAACGTCCCGGTCGCTAAAAAAAATCGTTATCCTCTTTGGTTACCTTTATGGGGTGAGGGACAGTATGCACCTGTACGAGGTTGTTCCATGAAAGTAATTATCGAGCGTGAAAATTGTGTCAGCTGCGGGTCCTGCTGGGAAGCCTGCCCCGACCTGTTCGAGCAGGATCCGGATGACTCATTCAGCAGGATCATTGAAAAACACCGCCCCGATGCAAAAAATCGGGCAGAAGGTACGGTTCCTTATGAGGATGAAGCCTGTGCACAGGATGCCGTGGATCTGTGCCCGTCGCAGATCATACGGGTTGAATAATACATGGGTGTCTGAAAAATCGTACTTTTTTTCAGAAATATATTCCCGCATCAATTCAGGACCATTTTTTTAAAAGTCCATCAAGTGAATCCGCATTACGAAAAAAATTTACCCCGTCCGCGTCAAGTTACTTGATTGCGTGATTTTTACATGATCCCTGTACCAAAAACATTCGACGACGCTATTGCGTTCCACGGCCATTCCTGCCCCGGGCTTGCGCTCGGGTACCGGGCGACACAGCATGCCCTGAATGTGCTGCATGCAGAACGCTCTGAAGATGAGGATCTGGTTGCGATTGTCGAGAACGATGCCTGCGGGGTGGATGCCGTCCAGGTCCTTGCCGGGTGCTCGGTCGGCAAAGGCAACCTGATCCTCCGTGATCTTGGCAAACATGCGTATACATTCATCAACCGGAAAACCGGTAAAGCAGTCCGGCTTGTCCAGCGCCCCGAGTCCCTGATCGAGAGGATCGATCCGGTGGCTTCAGCGCTCCGGGGAAAGGTGATGAACGGGACGGCAACACCTGCCGAGCGCAGGGAATTTCAGGAGCGGCAGACCGAAGTAATAAAAAAGATCCTCACTATTCCGGTTAAAGATCTATATATCGTAAAAGACGTAAAGCCGGAGATTCCCGGACGGGCAAAGATCTTCCGGTCCGTCCAGTGCGCTTCATGTGGTGAGATGGTGGCCGAACACCGTGCCCGCGTGCGGGACGGGAAATTTGTCTGCATACCATGCGCCGGTGATTACAGCCGCGGGTGGTAAGCGACACCCCTCTTTTTGCCATGAGCCGGATCGGTGCATGGTTTTAATCTGGCAAACATTTAAAATATATACAATACCCGGAGGAGCAGGAATGGCACCACTCGATTGCATGCAGGGAATGATTACCTGTTACTTAGCATCACCAAAAGGCCAGCAGGCAGTACGCGACTATCTCACATCAAGCGAAGGACAGGCTGCTGTTGATGCGTATCTTGCGACGCCCGGGGGCCAGCAGATGGCCCGGCTGCTGCTCGCCCGCTCTCTTGACCGGCTGGATCTCCCCAACGATGTAAAGGATCTCGTAAAACAGGCCCTGTAATTGCAGTACGGCAACGCCCCCGTCAAAGGATTTCCCGGTAAAGAACCGGGTATGGGCATCTTTTTATGAACGGCTGAATATCAGTGTCGGGGGGCATCACAAACAAATTTAGAAACAGATCATACATCCATGAAACAGCGAAGAACACTTTTTTTTTAACTTACTGTTCCATCGTACCCCTTATTATTTCCGGCGCACAATCAATCTGTGTGATACGCGAACCGCCGGCAAAAAAAACCCTCTACTGGTGCGATACGTGCAACGTGCCGCTGATCGGCAGGAGCTGTGCGTGCGGGGCGGACGGGCGGGCAATTGAGCTTCTCCAGCCGTACGATGTACGCCCGGTGCTGGCGGCTGATATGCAGTTGATAAAAACCCTCGTGCGGGAACGGTTCGGCAACATCCCGCTCCAGGCAGTTATGCTGTTTAACAAAACCGGCGGGGTTGACCGGGCCGATCTCATTATTGCCCACGGGCAGCGGTTTGCGTGGCTGACCTTTGATCCGGTGACCCGCACCTACAATCTTGATCTTATTCCGGACGCTTTGCCGTATATCACAAAACATGTGACAAAAGGCATTATCGATCTCGATACCGAACTTGCCGGTGCCCGTGAAAGCGGACGGATGGGGGGAAAGAAGTTCCCGCTCAAAAATCCGGTCGCTGAAGGAACCGTGATCCTTAAATACCGGGGACGGTTCGGCACCGGTGTCGTAAAAGACGGGCAGGTCCGGGTCAAGGAACTCAATATGATCGAACCAAAAACCGGCAAAAACCCGGACTGGGCATTTGTAATCCAGCAGAACAAATACCACTTGAAAAATCTTGAACACGCCGCAATCCGCACCGTAAAGCAGCATATGCGGGACCGGCCGGTCATCAATGTTTCTTTCTCTGGCGGGAAGGACAGCACCGCGGTATACTGGCTCGCAAAAAAAGCGGGTGTTACGGAAGCGTTCTTCATCGATACCGGTATCGAGTTCCCCGAAACGGTCGAGTTCGTAAAGTCAATGGGTATAGAGATTATCCCCAAATCCACGGACTTCTGGCAGGCAGCAGAAAAAGCAGGGCCGCCCAGCAAAGACAACCGCTGGTGCTGCAAGTTCCTCAAACAGAACCCGCTTAAGACGGTGCTCGCAAAGTCCGGTCCCTGTGCAACGGTGCAGGGCAACCGCTGGTACGAGTCATGGAACCGGGCGGATCTGGAGGAGGCGATCCAGAACCCATTAAACCCGCTCCAGCTCAACATCTCACCGATAAGGAACTGGCGGGCGCTGGAAGTGTTCCTCTACCTCTGGTGGCAAAAAGTACCGATAAACCCGCTCTATGACCGGGGGATCGAACGGATCGGCTGCTACCTCTGCCCCGCGATGCTTGAAAGCGAGTATGAACTGCTCCGGGAGACGTACCCGGAAACGGCGCTGCGCTGGGATCAGTTTCTGGGCCGGTGGCAGAGGAAAAAAAGGCTCCCGGATCCCTACTCTCAATGGGGCCTCTGGCGCTGGCGGACGCTGCCAAAGAAGATGCTTGAAGTGTGCCGGAACCGTGGGATTGCGGTAAATGAGGATTGTACCCTGACACCTGGACCGGTGCAGGAACGCGAAGAAACGGTTACCCTAAAAAGAGAGAGTATCATGAAACCGGAAACAGCAAAAAACACAGGTGAATGTTTTCCCATTGACGCTGTAAGAAGTGATTTCCCTATTCTCGGTGATATCATCTATCTTGATAACGCGGCAACGAGTTTCTCCCCGGAACCGGTCATTGAGGCAGTCGTTGAATTCGAGCACCACTACCGGGCAAACGTCGGGCGGGGAGTGCACCGCTTCACCCAGATTGCAAGCCAGCGGTACTGGCATGCCCATGAAAAAGTGGCACAGTTCATCAACGGCAAAAACGGTATAACGGTGTTTACGAAAAATACCACGGAAGCGATCAACATGGTCGCTCACGGCCTGTTATGGAAACCCGGTGACCGGGTGATAACGACCATTCTCGAACACCATTCAAATCTCCTGCCATGGCGAAGCCTTGCACCGCAGGGTGTCGTTCTCGATGTTGTGGGTATTGACGCTGGTTATATGCCTGATCTTTTTATGCTTGAGAAAGCAATTACGCCATCGACCTGTCTGGTTGCTGTCACCCAGGTGTCAAATGTTCTCGGCGTTGTTGTACCGGTAGAAGAGATTGCCCGTATCTGCCATGCACACGGGGTGCTCCTGCTGGTCGATGGTGCCCAGACGGCTCCGCATATGCCGGTGGATGTGGAAAAAACCGGGTGCGATTTCTTCTGCTTCTCGGGCCACAAAATGCTCGGGCCGACTGGTACTGGGGTGCTGTGGATGAAAGAGGCATGCCTTGAGCCCTTCATTGTCGGTGGGGGCATGGTGGAATCGGTGACGGCGGCAAAAGTTACCTATGCCGAGGGTTACCAGCGGTACGAAGCAGGAACGCCGAACATTTCGGGGGGTATCGGCCTTGGCGCTGCGGTTGAATATCTTGAAACGATCGGGATGGACGCCATTCACCGTCATGAAACTGCGCTGACGACCCGTCTGATAGACGGTCTTTTAAAAAATCCCCGGGTCCATATCTACGCACCACCCCGGCCGGAAAACCGTATCGGGGTGGTATCCTTTACGGTAGATGGTCTCCACCCCCATGAAGTGGCACAGAAACTCGATGAGACTGCAGATATCATGGTCCGGTCCGGTCATCACTGCTGCCAGCCGCTTATGGACCGGATGGGACTTCCTGACGGGACGGTGCGGGCCAGTCTCGCACTGTATACGACCGAACAGGAAATCGATTTGTTTGTTGCGACATTAGAAGAGATCACCCGTGGGATATAACGATTTATTACGATTTTGCTGGAACGCATGAACCTGTATCAGGGTATCGCCCGGCTCGATTTTTTATAATCCGGTGACTGACGGTACACTAAATGAACTGGCAAAAAAGCTGCCGGTATGGAGTATATCCCCATGTATGGATCTGAATTTGCCGATATCCTTGGGCGTGTCCGGGTGAAACGACCGCTCATCCACCATATCACAAACTATGTTACCGTCAACGACTGCGCAAATATTACCCTGTGTGCCGGGGGGGCACCTGTGATGGCGGATGCCCGCGAAGAGGTGGCGGAGATGGTGGCGGTTTCCGGGGCACTCGTCCTGAATATCGGGACCCTCAACCCCTCTCTTATCGAGTCCATGATCCTTGCTGGAACAGTGGCAAATGACAAGAAGATCCCCATCATCCTTGACCCGGTGGGTGTGGGTGCGACCCGGCTCAGGACTACCAGCGCACAGCGCCTCATTGATGAACTCAGCATCACGATCCTGAAAGGAAATGCCGGAGAGATCGGTGTCCTTGCGGGTGCGGAAGGAAAAGTGCGGGGTGTGGATTCGGAGGGATTAAAAGGCGACCCGGTGACCGTTGCCCGTGACTTTGCCCGGGCTGAAGGTGTAACCGTTGTCGTGAGCGGTGAAGCGGATATTGTGACTGATGGCACGCGCACGCTCCTCGTAGAGAATGGTGATCCAATGATGGGGATCATCTGCGGAACCGGATGCATGGCGTCATCGGTTGTTGGCACCTTTGCCGCAGTCTGCGATGATCCGGTCATGGCGTCAGCCGGTGCACTGGCTGCGTTCGGGATTGCCGGGGAAAGAGCGGCGGCACGACAGGGGCGGCCCGGTTCTTTTAAACCGGTCCTTCTAGACGAACTTGCAACACTCGATCTGCTGACCCTTGAAGAATGTGCAAAAGTCCGGAATGCATGAACTAACAACGATTATGTCCTACGATCTCTACGTTATCACCGATGAGGAAATCTCCGGCGGGCTGTCACATGAAGAGATCGCAATGCGGGCGATTGCGGGTGGTGCTGATGTGATCCAGCTGAGGGACAAGCGTCGCAGTATCAACGAACTTACCAAAATTGCGAACAGGATCCGTGCGATCTGTTACAAAACCAACACGATTTTTATTGTCAATGACCGGCTGGATGTGGCACTTGCCTGTAGAGCGGACGGCGTGCATCTCGGGCAGGAGGATGTGGGTGTGGATGTGGCTCGGCAGCTTGCCCCGCCGGGGTTTGTCATCGGCGTTTCTGTGGGAAATATGGCAGAAGCGCTCCGTGCGGAGCAGCAGGGGGCTGATTATGTTGCCCTGAGCCCCACATTTTCCACCGCGTCCAAATATGATGCCGGTCCGGGTCATGGACTTGACGTCCTGCGGGATATTTGCGCTTCGGTATCGATCCCGGTTGTGGCAATCGGCGGGATCACGAAAGAAAACGTGGGTGACGTGATCGGCGCCGGGGCAGATGGCATTGCCGTGATATCTGCGTTGGTCAAAAAACCGGATATCACGGGTGCAGCCCGGGAATTAAAATCCCTGNNCTGCGGTTTGTGCTCCACGAGCATTTTGCCCGGCACCATCATTTTGATTTCCGGCTTGAGCGGGACGGTATCCTGAAGAGCTGGGCAGTGCCAAAAGGGTTGTCAGATAAACCGGGAGAGCGGCGGCTGGCAATCGCGGTGGACGATCATCCCTTGGAGTATATCGATTTTACCGGTAGTATCCCGGAAGGGGAATATGGCGCCGGAGAAGTGAGGATAGCCGATACCGGGGTATACGATACCCTGATGTGGAAGGACGACCGGATTGAAGTCGTGCTGCATGGCAGGGAATTTGCCGGGAAATATGTTCTTGTCCGGTTTAAAAAAGCCGGAGAGAATGAATGGCTTGTGCTGAAAGGCAAGGAGTAATATGTGGTAATCATGCGATATACCCCTCTCCTTCTGGCGATCATAGGTGTTTTTATTATTACTGCGGGATGCACAATGCCCGGCGCTCATACCGGAATCCCTCAGACAACCGTTCCACCGGCATCTCCTGTCAATGTCTCCATCCACTCCGATATGACCCGTTATTCGGTTATTATGTCATCAGCACCGGGGATGCCGCTCTCTGCATGCATAACACAAACAACTCCTTCAGGAACTGTTGAATACCGGTGGAGAACTGATTACGGCCGGTTCCTTGCATGGAATGCACCGGATTTCACTGTGCGGGAACTGGGTGCCAACGTATCAGTCAGCGGCGGAAAAGTGTACTGGACGTACCTTGATGAACATCAAAATACGGCACGGCCACCAGTTCATATTACGCTTGATCTTGCCTATGTACACTCGGGCGCTGTGCTTGGACATACAGAGCGGATCATTGAGTGGGAAAATGGAACTGTGGCAGTCATCCGGTAAGTGTGCTGCAATCGGATATGCGTTTGCTTGCCTCACCTAGTATCATTGTTGTGTCATGGTTTTGTCCCGGTGCATCCTGTATTACCGGACAAATCCCATAATTCCCATCGTCGAGAAGAGAATGATTATGGTCAGTGCCGTCCAGCCGATCATGATCACAGCGACCCCCCTGACAGTTCTCCCAAAAAACAGCCAGTCGAGAATAGCACAGCCATATAACCCGACACCTGGCACCAGAATGAACGGTATGAGCATATAGATCCCGTATTTTTGGAAAAAAACTGAACGGTCTGCAATACCCTTCACGTTTGCGATGAACTGCGACAAGCGGACGGACCGTTCTGAAAATCCATCACATATTGCACCAATACCAAAAATGACCGACAGGGCAACCGAGGTCATGGTTGCAATGATAAAAACAGGTGGCAGTGACAGTCCTGCGCCAACGGCAGCAGCAAATGGCTGGAAGATCAGGATCGTTGCGATAAGGCCAAGCGTCACATGGGCCGGGACATCAAACGCAAAACCAAGCGCAATAGGGATGAAAATAACCCCGGCAAGAAAATACAGCAGTGCCAGTATGGCCTCGGTCATTGCCCGGGATCCTGTCGTGTCCTCCATGATGTGTACCAGTAATTGATATCCGGGGTAATAACGATGCTGAAACGATGCATATCCGGTCAACCCTGCAAATTTTTTCCAAGCCATCCTGATCCTGACAACTTATATAGTTCCCTGCCCGGATTGAACCGTTTTTATGTACCGCCAGCATACAGGTATTTACTAAAAAAGGCTCCCCGATGCACAAAGAACCCGCTCCCGAAATCCTTCAGTGTGGAGGTCATGCGATCCCGTATACCATTCATTACAGCGACCGTCGCAAAACTCTCGTGATTGAAATCTCCCCGGACCTCTCGGTTACTGTTCGTGCTCCCCGGCGGGCAACACGAGCCTCCATTCAGGACCTTCTTGAAAAGAAATCCACATGGATTGCAAAACATCTCAACCGGTTTGGCGAGATCCGGCCCTATACCGCTCCAAAACAGTTCATTCCCGGCGAACGGTTCCTGTACCTTGGTCAGGAGTACCAGCTGGCTGTCCACCCCTGCGTTGATAAGCCCCATGTCCGGATCATCCGTGACCAGATTGATATCGGGCTGCCGGAAAACATCCTCCCGGAGGAGTACCCGCAAGCCGCCCGGGCTGCACTTATCCTGTGGTATCGCGATCATGCAATCGCCAGAATCGAAGAATATCTCGTAAAATATGCACAGGTTCTTGAACTTCCTGTTCCCCCGTTTACGGCAAAATTGTTGAGAAAACGATGGGGGAGCTGCAGCGCACGGAACCGTCTGAACTTCAACCAGAATATTGTCATGGCACCAGCCATCCAGATCGAGTATGTGGTTGTCCATGAGCTCTGCCATTTCCGGCATAAGAACCATTCAGCCCGGTTCTGGCATCACGTGAGTTCGGTGTTGCCGGAGTATAAGGAACGGCGGATGGCGCTCAGGAAAGACGGATGGAAGTACGGGCTTGAATAAAAAAGTGTGATATCAAAGCCGCCGGATGGAAGATTTTGTCGAGAACTAAAAAAAACCGGTAATATCAGCACTTATTTCCTGCCATTCATGGTTAAGCTCACCCGTTCCAGTGCCTGCGCAGTCAGGTTTGCAAATGCGGTAAGAATTCTTGCCTGTTCCGGAGTAATAATGCCATCGGGTTCCTCAGGTTTAACACCCATAATTCCCAGCACCCCTTGAGAGCTCTGGAGAGGAATATACCTGAGCCGCGAACTATGCAGTGTATCTGTATCATATCCCGCTATGGCCCCATGTTTGAATGCCCATATTGCAACAGCCATTTCATCTGGATCAAGCTTAAGCCCGGAATGTGTGGTATGCTCAACGAGATTCTCACCATCCGGTAACAGGAATACGCTTTCCCACCGGAATATTTCATCGACATGCTTTGCTACTGCTAAAATGATTGAGTCCGCATTCACCGCAACTGCAAGATCCTGCGATAAGGCGTAAAGTGTAGCCGTCTCTTTCTCCCGGGCTTGTGCAGCTTCGGCATGTTCGCGCGATCGTGTAACGAGCAGACTGATTAGACCCCCTATGATGAGCATTCCTGCGAAGGTGATGAGGTATTCCGTGTCGGCTATCCTGAAGGTAAAATAGGGCCGGATGAGGAAGAAGTCAAACGCCAGGACCCCGATGATCGCTGTGAAGATAGCAGGCAGCAAGCCTCGCTTGAACGCGATGACAACAACCGCGAGAAGGTACAGCATGATAAGGTTTGCAGGTGAGATGAATGATTTAGCTAGCAACCCGATACCGGTAATAACAGCGATGAGAACGATACTTACGATGTAATCCATGGGCGGCGTTGCCGGAAGAAGGGGTTCCAGATTCACCGGTTTCTGCGGGGAGTTCGCCTCACTGCTGATGACGTAGACATCGATAGTGCCGCTATTGTGGATGAGCTGGTCGACGACAGAACCGAAGACGAACTCCTGCCACCGGGGCCGCAGGGTCTTGCCGATGATGATCCGCGTCACGTTATGTTTGCGGGCGTAATCGATCGCCGTATTCGCGATGTTGAGCCCGAATGGGGTGGCGGTCGTTGCTCCCAGTTTCTCCGCGAGCTGGAGTGTCCGCGATACCCCCTCCTTGGCTTCCTTGGTGAGGCGGTGGTGCGAGGGCGTCTCGACATAAATTGCGGTCCAGTTGGCATTCATCCTATCAGCCTGCCTCCGTGCAGTTCTGACCAGCCGCTCCGACAGCGGTCCCGGACCTACGCAGACCAGCAGGCTCTCCCCCGCAGCCCACGGCCCGGGAATCGCACGGGTCTGCATCCATGCGAGCATCTGGTCATCGACCCGCTCAGCCGCACTTCGGAGAGCAAGTTCCCTGAGCGCATACAGGTTGCCCTCGTTGAAGAACTGCTCGATCGCCCGTGCCGCCATATCGGGGACATACACTTTTCCTTCTTTGAGCCGCTGAAGAAGTTCCGGGGGTGCGAGGTCGACAAGCTCAAGCTCGTCCGCCTCATCGATTACCCGATCGGGGATGGTCTCGCGAACGATTACGCCGGTGATTTGGGCAACTACGTCATTGAGGCTCTCGACATGCTGGATGTTTAATGTGGTGTACACATTAATGCCGGCGTCAAGAATCTCCTCAACATCTTGGTACCGCTTCGTGTGGCGCGATCCCGGCGCGTTGGTATGGGCGAGTTCGTCAACGAGTACCAGTTGGGGATGCACGGAGAGGATCGCATCGAGATCCATCTCAGAAATGGTTACTCCCCGGTAGTCCACCATCTTCAGGGGGATGGCAGTAAGCCCTGCGAGAAGCGCATCGGTCTCAAATCTGTTATGCGTTTCCACGTACCCAATCCTGACATCAATGCCCTCCCGCATCCTGAGGTGCGCTGCCTGGAGCATTTCGTAGGTTTTCCCGACACCGGCGATGTACCCAAGGAAAATTTTGAATTTGCCCCGGTGCTCCTTGCGCTCTTCACCCTGTACTCGGGCAAGGAGGGTATCGGGGTCGGGGCGGAAGTTGCGGAGTGCAGACATACTATCTCATTCCCACTCCCACGAGCACCAGAATAATATCGATTATCTTAATTCCGATGAACGGGGCGATGACTCCGCCGACCCCGTAGATGAGGATGTTCTTCCGCAAAGACTCCTCAGCTGTCATCGGGCGGTACGCAACGCCGTGGAGGGCGAGAGGGATGAGTGCGACGATGACGACTGCATTGAAGATGACTGCTGATAGGATCGCATTATGGAGACCAAGAATGTTCAGTACACCGAGCGCTGGATATGTCGAGATAAATGCGGCGGGTATGATAAAGAAATATTTTGCAAGGTCATTTGCGATGGAGAATGTGGTGAGTGCGCCCCGGGTCATCAGGAGCTGCTTTCCGATCTCTACGATCTCGATCAGTTTTGTGGGATTGCTATCGAGATCGATCATGTTCGCTGCCTCGCGGGCCGGCTGGGTCCCGGTGTTCATCGCTACGGCGACATCTGCTTGGGCGAGCGCGGGGGCATCGTTGGTGCCGTCACCGGTCATCGCCACCATTCGCCCTCCCGCTTGGTACTCACGGATCATTTTGAGTTTGCTCTCCGGCGTCGCCTCCGCGAGGAAATCGTCCACACCTGCTTCGGCTGCGATGGTTGCAGCTGTGAGTCGGTTGTCACCGGTGATCATGANNCGCCTTTCACGATGTCTTTTAAGTGGATGACACCCAGTGCCTTCCCATTCTTTGTCACGATGAGTGGGGTTCCCCCTGCATGGGCGATGGCATCAACTTCCTGTTTCAGCTGGTCCGTGACGGTATTGCCGTGTTCCCTGATATGCGCAAAAATGGCGTCCACTGCACCTTTCCGGATGAATACATTGCCCTGATTGACACCGCTCATACGGGTATGGCTGGAGAACGGGATGAACTGAATCTCCGGGACCAACTCGGACGCCCCAACGGACCTTCCTCGCAGCCCGTATTTCTCTTTTGCGAGTACGACGATGCTGCGCCCTTCCGGTGTCTCATCTGCAAGGGACGCGAGCTGGGCAGTCTCGGCGAGTTCCATGATATCGGTACCGTCGACAGATTTCAACTCAACGGCCTGACGGTTGCCGAGTGTGATCGTCCCCGTCTTGTCAAGAAGGAGAATATCAATATCCCCCGCTGCTTCGATGGCCCTGCCCGAGGTCGTGATGACGTTACGCCGGATCAGCCGGTCCATGC
>PNBP01000139.1 GCA_003136075.1 Methanoregula sp.
TAATTTTCTCCATCTCGTCGCTAAACGATTTCACCCGTGCACCCGCCGCAGGTGATACGGCACTAATTGCATGGACCAGTTCCCGTGCATGGAGCAGCCCTGCAATTTCCTTGTCGCAGGTCTTGCCAAACGGGGGAGCACGGCAGAAATGACAGATCCGCAGGCCGTAGTGCTGGAGCTGTTCCGGGCTGAGCTGAGTGCCGGGGAGTTCCGCGCTTGCAGCGACGGTTGAACCGCATGGCGATCCACGGATTACCTTTACGCTCTCAATGGTGCCGTCATCATGTATCTTCACGTCAAACACGGGACGCCCGAACACTTTTGCAAACTCGTTAATCTCCGGCACCCAGGTATTGTCCTCCAGCGAGCACATGGTCACAGGTGCNNCACCCAGGTAGTATCCTCAAGCGAGCACATTGTCAGGGGTGCAACAACATTCTCATTGATGGCCTTTGCCTGCCGGAGGAACCCGGGTCCGAAACTGACTCCGAGGATCACCGGTTTCTGCTTCTCGATGATCGCAAGGGCTACATCCGGGTGGCGGACGTAGGAAATGTAGAGATCACATGCCGGGAGAGTCAGTTCGAGGTCATCAACGACCATGCTCTGCGGGAACGGTACTACGATCCATTCGGTGGGGAACCGTTCCTTAATTATTTCATATGCCCGGTCGCCGAATTTCCCGTCAGATACGATACCGATTTTCATCTGAACACCACATATGAGAGGTTATATCCTCGGTTCAATGCTTTCAATAGTGAAATATTTATCATGAGCAATCATCCCCTGGTTCAACCCTTCTTCCGAGAAAACCGTTGTCCGGCGCAAAAGACTTTTGCGAGTGTTTCACTTCGCGCACAACACGATCGAGATCGCGGTTTTCAACGTCAAACCCATGAGTCATCTTCACCCCTAATTTTGTTATGACAACATATCGATCGATTGGAATCAGGTACGCATCCATGATTCTTCGGGCACATCCAATCGGGCAGCCATCGATGACAATCCGTTCGTCTGCGGATTTTGCGGCACGGATCATCGACAAATTGTTGCTCCCGATGCCCGCGATACTGGAGAAGGATCCGAATCCTTCCTGCGCAAGCCGGATGGCTGCCTGAAATGACAGCACACCGACATTTGATGCACCCGAACAGCAGAAGATATGGCATTCGGATGATGAGTGTGAGTCGTTAGTCATATATTCTCTCCGGTTTTTCCGTAATTGCTTCTTATTGTCACCAGTTTCATGTTTTTGGAGGCGTAATCTCACCAAGCGCCCGGTAGGCTGCTCTTTTAAGCATTTCCGCCGGGATATCCTCATACCTCTCATCACCGATCTCAATCGCCCGACAGCACGTGCTCTCACCGGCAAGTGTGCCGCAGGAAGGGCAGTCAGTGGAGACGACACCGGCGATGAGAAGATCTTCAATCTGCACGCCATTCATGCGGATCTCGTTCGATTCTGCAATCCGGATTTTGTCAAGAAGCGTCTCGGTCAGGTTAATCTTCACGCCGGCAGGGGCGAACTCACGCCGGAGTTCTTCCACGACTGCATGAAGTGCATCACCGGTCTTTCCGCACCGCTCGCAGGTGGCATCTCCAACCGCAAAGTGTTTCCATTCAATCTCAAGACGTTTGTAACGGGGTATAATCATTCTTGGCAGCTCCCATCGTTCATGATAACACGAACTATTTTCTCGATCTCATCGTACTGCACTTCGCCCATCCCGTTCTTCTCGATGCCCAGTTCGGTAGCGATGATGTGGCGATGGGGGGTGAGACAGGATTTGAAAAGTTTCTTCGTGGCACAGCAGTCCGTGCAGCCATCGATCACGATGACCTGTTCGGCAACCCTGATTTCCGCTTCGAGCATCGCGGCAGACTGCTTGGCGTGCATCCAGATGTAATGGCCCGGCTTTCGCTGGAGTAGAATCTGGGCCGCCTGTGTCGTAAGTTTTCCGGTGTTCGAGATGCCCGAGCAGGTGACAAGCGCGATGGTCATTCGTCTGCCCCCGCCACCGGTTCTGCGGTATCCTTCCGGTAGTAGAGCTGGCAGTGACAATGTCCGTCTTTTGCAATCTCATCCCGGTGGTAGATGCACGGGCAGATGATCGCTTTGTCTTTCCCCTCATCCCCGGACCGGAGCCGGCACGGACAGTACCGGTGGCCGAACTTCTGCTCGTTGCGTAGAAGCCCCCGGATAACCGTATCCAGTATTTTCTTGTCCGGGTTCAGCACCCAGCCATTCTTCTTCGCATACTCTTGCGCCCATGCACGGATTTCTTCTTCGTCGCTCGTTATCTTCGCCCCGTTTAACTATCAGCAGGTCCCGCCACAGCCGCAGCCACACCCGTCTTTTCCACCGGTCTTTTTGTCCGGCTTCGCGGCATCCTTTGCCCTTCCTTCACCCTTCCAGCACGCAGCGACAATCTTCTCGATATCGTCATTTGCGTAGGACTTCGTGGGCCCCTTGGTGATGCCGAGTTCGGTCATGACCAAGCGCTGTCCCACCGGGACACCCTGTGTCTCTGCAATTTTCTTTGCACAGAGCATTGGGCATCCGTCGAGAATGACAACCTCATCGGCGTTCTTTGCATTTGCGATCAGGTTTTCAGCACCGATCGCAAGCAGCGAGGCGCAGGCAATGCTCCCGTAACCTTCTTCGGTCAGTTGGATTGCCGCAAGATTGGTCAGTTGTCCGACATTCGCCTGCCCGGCGCAGGGGAAGATAATCCTCTTTGGCTCGTTTGCTCCGCAGGTGCATTTTGGTATTTCGGTCATGGTTTTTTCTCCGTCAGCATTTTCCTGATCTCGTTCACATCAGGTATCCGGCCCTCAGCCTGTACTTCACCATCGATGAAGAGAGCCGGTGGGATCATGATGCCCCGGCCGACAATTTCTGCAATATCATCTACCTTGACGACATCTGCCGTAATCTTCAGATCCTTTACTGCCTGTTCGGCGTTGGCAAAGAGCCGCTTACACTTTGCGCAACCGGTTCCGAGTACTTCGATTTTTGTCATGATAACCACAAAACAATCATTTCAAATTTTTTTGTATTAAAGGTTTGGTTAATCCAGTAATTTCAGCACAAATGTCTGGAACTGGAGAAGATGAGGACGGTCTTTCTCTGACGCGGTCCATGCACAGGCAAATATGAGGATTAACGCGTTTTCAAGTGCAGTATCATACATCTCAGCTTTGTTGGCCTTCGGATCAGCTATTTTTGCAAGCACACCGACATCTTCAGGTGGGAAGGTACGGAATCGTTCTGGTTGGGGAACCGACTTGTCAAGACGTTCTGCCTGCTCTTGGACGATAGCGAAGGCATTATGTAAGCAGCACAACGTACTGGCATTGTTCATTCGTGCAATTGCTGATTCTGCAGCCCCCGCCGCAGCGAGAAAATCTCCTTGAGCAAACCGGACAAAAACCTTCGCAGCGGAATGCGCAGACTCCGGACCAGCAGAAACCAGCGTCTCACGATTTTTTTCTAGGTAGGATTTGATTGGTTCAGCAAGTTCTGTTTTATCTTTGACCAATGCACCGGATGCACCAAACCGGTTCCTGAGCCGCACGAGCAGAAAGGTAAGACTCGCTGCATACAACACATCAAGAACAACCGTCGAGACGTCATCAAGTGGAAACCCTAAAAAAATGATTGAATATATCGGCGTTGAAAGTGCCACAATATCCTTTTTCGGTCGAATCCATGCCAGGTAGGCGAGCACGAATGAGGAGAGCAAGCATCCGATGATCGAAATCCGGACGTCAATTGCAGCATGTAATGTCAAGAGGCCAATACCGATGAAGACCCCCATGAAACCAAGCAAGGGCACTGCATATTCCAGCATTCGATTCATCGTTTCGGCTTTTTTTGTAGTATCAACAGACATGAATATCAGGCACCCTGTAGGAAAATATTCTCTTGTTAGGAAGTTACTCGCACTAATCCCATAATTTAAGATTAATTACAGGTCCTCAGTTTTTTTGAGTTTCTTAATTGAGACACAGTTAATTACCGGATCCCCGCTCACTATATAACGGTGGATGACTTTCCCGATTGCCTCAACCACGTCATTTACCTTTATGTCCTCTGTGGGATTGGTGAACATTTTCACGGATATCTCACCGGAACGATCTGCAATAAGGTACTGGGGACGGTTGAGAAACTGGAAATATACCTGTTCTACCACGCCTTCGATTCTTACCGGCTTTCCAATCATGTTCTCGTTAATCAGTTTGACCCTCACGGTCTTTGCCTCAGCCTCGTATACCGGTTCCAAGTCTGCATACTGACTGCGGCTCATATAATTAAGCGCAACGGGGATTACCAGAAGTATGAACAGAACCGGGATCAGTAAGATGAGTTGTGACTGGATCTTGGAACTGAATACTGATGCCATGAGTAAAATGATGGTGAAGAATACAAACACCGCTATCGCAACGATTGAGATCTTTCTCTTCGCCGATCTAAAGAGCCGCTTGCACTTCGCACAGCCGATTCCGAGAATTTCTATTTTTGTCACGAGGTCACACAATGATTCGGGACATGCCATTTACTTTCTCCCGTCCAATTTCCGGAATTCCTCAAACAGCGCACGGGCATACTCCGCTTCGACATTACGGGGGATGTAATTGTACACCTTCACTCGTCTGATGAGTGCCGCCCGGATTTCCGGCTCGCTTGGTAGATCCTGCATTTTCACTTCTGCAACACACTCATCAAGCATACAGATCCCGGTCGGAATCCCGTTAATCGGGATCTGCCGGATGCGGCGGAGCGCATCGGCGGCACAGCAGGATTTGTTATCGTTTCCCATAATCAGCTCCGGAATTTCCAGTCTTCAGTATTTTTCAGAGATTCAAATTTTGTTGAATTATCGTAGATAGTGCAAGGTTATATATCTTGTTATTTCAGATTAGTTTGAAATGAAATGTGTAACCATATCCTGTTGCGATGATGAAAAGGCGATGGACATTCCCGATCAGATCCAGAAGGAACTTGATGAGATAGGGGGATTCGAGGCACTCACGGGTCGCATTCCCCCGCAGGCTGAGCTCACTTCACGGAGCCGGATATATCACGCGCTCTCGGACCCGATCAGGCTCACGATCCTTTACCTGATAAAAGACCAGCCGCTCTGTGTCTGCGTCATCAAACGATTCACGCATCTCGCCGGTTCAAAACTTTCCTATCACCTGAATATTTTGAAGGAGAGCGGCCTGATTGAAGGGAAGTATCACGGAAACTGGATCATCTACTCGCTGACTGATACGGGACGGGAATTTATCCGGTAATCGCATTTTATATCGAACAGCGCTACAGGAATTACCAAAAACAAAGCAGCGGGGAGGGTCATTTCCTGACGGGTATTTTCGGGAGTCGCTCTGCGTTGACCCTTGCATGTTTTCTTTTCTCATCCAATACAGATTTGAAAAAATTCAAACCCGGAAGAATGCGCTTTTGATAAATTATTTATAGCACCCGAGATAAGGTAATTCTCATGCCAAATTCAAAAAAAGTTGAAATCCCCCAAGGAGTCTGGGACTTCCACGGGCACATCTGTCCGTTCATGCCAATCGGGTACCGGATGGGACAGGTCGCTATGCGGGAACTGGGCGTTTCGCATATCGGGGACCACGGGGCATTCGGCCTCTCGGAGATGGGCGTCGGGCATCCGCAGGTCTGCATGATTGACGGGTTCATGGCAGTCACCGGCTGCACGTATGGGAAACTCATGATGGAGCGGCTCAACTACGGAAAGGTCGCCTGCCTCCTTGTGGTCCCGGGAAAGGGAGCGGTCCGGGTGTACCTGAAATCGGAGTTCCAGGATGCGCTTGGCAAGCAGGAATTTTTCGTGTACCGGAAGAAAGGGATCGAGCCGTCACAGGTCCCGGCTGACGTAGTAAAGCAGGTCGTGGATATGGTCCTCACGGCAACGGAGGCCGAGATGTTCACGGTCACAAAACTACCGGACTTCACCTTCAGCCGCCCGAAAGGTTCGTTTAACAAGACAAAATGCAGCAAATGCGGCGAGTATGTTTTCGAGCGGTATGTCAGGATGGTGGACGGCAAGCCCGAGTGCATTCCCTGCTCAGGTTATGATCAAGCTTGGGTGAACGTCCTGAAAGGTGCACAGTAAACCGGTGAATCATGGACAGCGCCTTCCTGATTGCCATCGTTGCGGTCTTTATCATCTCTATTATTTTCTCGATGTTCGGTCAGGGCGGGGGGTCGGTCTATACACCGATCCTTTTCTTGTTGGGCTACGCGACACTGACATCGATCTCCACATCGCTTGTCCTTAATCTCATCACCGCGCTATCCGCATCGATCGTGTATTACCGGTCAAACCTCGTGGATGTCCGGTTCGCGCTCTGGTTCGTGCCAGGTATCTGCCTCGGTGCGTTCCTTGGTGGAGTTGCTGCTGCCTATGTCAATCCCGCTCTCCTGATGTGGCTGTTTGTCATCTTCCTCATCGGTGCCGGAGGCCGGATGATCTATACGTATTGGGAGAAGTCGGCGCCCGAGGGGGCATGCCCGTTGCACTATTCCAGAGGGATGTACGCCCTCATTGTTGTCTTCAGTTTCTTTGTCGGAATTATATCCGGTCTTCTGGGAGTAGGCGGCGGGATCCTTATCGTGCCATTCCTGATATTCCTCTGCCGCTACCCGACCAAGAATTCTGCCGGCGTTGTGAGTTTTATCGTCATCTTCTCATCCCTGTTCGGGGTATTCGGGCACCTCACGAGCGGCGGTTTTGACATTCCCCTGATTATCGGTACTGCTGTAGCGGTTATTATCGGGGCAACGATCGGCGCGAGAAGCATGGTGAAGATCCCCAGCGGGTATATCAAAGCGGGTTTCGGGGTGGTCCTCTGGGTATTTGCACTGCAGCTTATCATCAAGCTGATGCAGAGCCATTAACTTTTTTTTTGTCCAGAGTCGATAATTATCCTGATTTGAATATCTGGAACACATCACAGCCCGCATCCAGCGCCCGGTCAACGGCAAGGTCAAGCGAGCCGGCGATGGAAACATGCACACCGACTTTTACCATCCGGAAGACCTCTGCGAAATTTTTGGTTTTATGGTCATCT
>PNBP01000175.1 GCA_003136075.1 Methanoregula sp.
AACAAATGCTTGTCATCGGAAAAGCAATGGTGATAATACCGCTCGATCCAATAATCATCGATATGGTATGATGAAAGGCATCCGCCGAGAAATGGCATCTTCTCTAAAAGATGAACCTCGTGCTCCTGTGCAAGGACATGAGCGGCAACAAGACCGGTAAGACCTCCCCCGATAATTCCAATCTTCATGATCTGGTACCTGTATTATTATCAAGAGTGAAATGAAAAAGGCTCCGGATGTGCCCTGTTAAAAAAATGAGATGAGATTACGGAGTAATTTATAAGAAAGTTTTTGTACTGTCGGATTTAACTTCTTAAAAGCAGAAGGACTTAAAAGAATTAAAAGAAAATAGTTATCTGTTAGCCCATTGGATGGTGTCACCAGATGCGGGTATTTTTTATTGGATTTGGTCAGGCGGGCGGCAAAATCGTGGATATGTTTATCGAGCAGGATAAAAAGCTCGGGACACATAGCTTTCGCGGAATTGCCGTAAATACGGCACGTACTGACCTTATGGGTCTCAAAAATATCGAGATGAAAGACCGCATTCTGATTGGTCAGACACTGGTCAAAGGTCATGGCGTTGGAACTGACAATGTCACCGGTGCACGGGTTNNCGGGAACCCATGATGTGGATGCCTTTGTGATCGTTGCGGGACTGGGTGGAGGAACCGGTTCCGGGGGTTCACCGGTTCTTGCACGCCATCTCAAGCGTATATACCGTGAACCAGTATATGCTCTGGGTATTATCCCGGCACCTGAAGAAGGGCGGTTGTATTCCTATAATGCAGCTCGAAGCCTGACAACGCTGGTAAATGAAGCGGATAACACGTTCATTTTCGATAACAGCGCGTGGAAAAACGAGGGTGAAAGTGTCAAAAGTGCATTCGCACGTCTGAATAATGAAGTCGTGAGACGGTTTGCCATTGACNNCTCTTCCGTGCGGGTGAAGTAGGTCGTATGGGTGTTGGTGAGATGGTGGTTGATTCCAGTGAGATCATCAACACGCTCCGTGGTGGCGGGATTACCTCTGTCGGGTACGCGATCAGTGAAGTGTTAAGCGAGCGTTCCAAACAGAAACGAGGCATTTTTGGTGGTATCAAGGATCGTTTCGGCGGTAAACGGGAGGCCAATGAGGAAGTCCTCATGGGAGAAGACAAGTCAGCAAAGATTGTTTCCCTTGTGCGACGGGCGATGCTGGGCCGACTGACGCTCCCGTGTGACTATTCCACCGCGGAACGTGCCCTTGTCCTCATTGCAGGACCTCCCGATGAAATGGACCGGAAAGGTGTGGAGAAGGCAAAGAGCTGGGTAGAAGAAAATATTGCCGGGGTCGAGGTTCGCGGGGGTGACTATCCGGTGGATAGTGAATATGTCGCAGCCGTGGTAATGCTTGCGACGGTCGGAAACGCACCCAGAATAAAGGAGCTCCTCGATATTGCAAAAGAAACAAAGGAAGATGTTATAAAGTCAAAGGAGAAAAAATCGAATATGTTTGAGGAAGGTATTGAGCCTTTATTCGAATGAGGTTTGCCATGAAGAGATTGACAAAAGTAATCGGAATTGCTGTTTTATTATTACTGGTTGTTCAGGTTGCATCAGCGACATTTACGATAAATTCAATGCAGATAAATCCAAGCGGAACACTCCTTCCCGGTACACCGGTGAGTGTGGCATTCCAGATCCAGCTTGACAGCAGTAATATCAATGATATGGAACTGTATACCTCACTTGATCAACCCAAGTGGTCGTATGTTATTCTTGTAAACAGTATTCAGACCGCACCGGGACAGGCAACCTCTAAAACACTCGATATCAGCAGCTTTTTGCTTACCTACAAATCCAGTGATGTGGTGGCAATAGGTGTATCACTTGATGGAAATGCACCTTCTGTGACGCAAACAACAAATCAAACCCTGATTCAGGTCTCAGAACTCGGTACAACCGGTGGGGTGATCGCATCAACACAATATAAACAGACGGCACTTGTCGTTAATACGGCGGATGTGACAACTGCGATATCAGGTGCTAATTCCCAGTTGGCGGATTTCAGGACCCAGATTGATGAGAAAGCGGCAATGGATGTTGACACCTCCTCTGCCGAAGCGAGCTACAATGATGCAAAAACAAAAATTGATGCTGCCCAGGCGCTTCCAACCAACCAGTATACAACCGCTCTGAGTTACATCACAGCAGCCCAGACCAGTATCACGAATGGTGAGANNATCTTAGACAAATCATGGGCAGAAAAAGAAGTGTCAGACGCACAGGTGCCCATTAATAATGTTGATGGCCTGATCAATTACTTCCAAGGTAACAAGAGTACTGCTGATGATCCAAAGTTATCTCCCATTATTGCAAAACGCGAAGTTGCTGCAAGTTACATATCTGCGGCGAATGATGCAATCTCAACCGGAAACTATGTGTTAGCCCGGTCAAAAGCTACTGATGCATTTGCCAAAGGAAATGAATCCTATAACGATGCACTGACGTTTAAAAAACAGGTTGAATCGGGATTTAATCCGTTTGCAGCGATCGGAGGCTTATTCAGTTCGAGTGTGCTGGTGATTGTTATCGGTGTGATTGCCGTTGTTTTGATCATTGTTGGCGTCATCATTTACCGTAAACGCTCCCGCTGGGATGAACTTGGGTAACCGGTAGAATATACTTTTTTTTAATAACACATTGTGTATTCGGATTATGGATCAATACATTATGAGTCCGGGCGAGAGGGAGACTTTTTTCATAGGGAAAAAAAGCCCGGTAATTGAATATTAAAAGGGTATAGTTCCATTCCAACCATCAATCCTACGTGTAACCTTCTGGCTCTTCATTGATTAGTATGGGCTGATGAATAATATGCGGAGGCTGTTGCCCCCACACCCCATAATATGATTAATGCCGCCGCCCCCGATGGGACGCCCCCGCAGCGGTTTCGATGACAACGTGCTAATAGTTTCTTGCGCTGCCGTGCCTATAAACGGCCATGAGGTGGGGAAAATCACAATAAACTTTTGATAACAGATCTTAACCTCATGAAACAGCGAGGAGGCATTTTTTTTAGGATTTGATAGTAGTAGTATCACTGTCGTGTCTGTTTGTGCCATTTCTTCATTAATGACAGTTAATCGAAATTCTTTTCATGAGAGACCGGTGAAAAAAATTATGTGTGGGGTGTAAAGACATCAATATTGATACTGCCCATCTTCCCATCCCGGTGCATATAATAGTCTAACAACCTGTTCTCATTGTCATAGAACGAGAACCAGTAACTGAGCTTATAGGTCGTTTTATCATATCCCGGCAGAGACGAATAACTCTCGGTATCATGAAGGATAATGACTCCCGGGTGGTTTTTTGTCAAAGTTGCTTCGTCTTCCACATCGCCATAGAATTTAATCTTGTTCCAGCGATCGCCCCGGTAATACCACGGAAGCGGCCAGTAATCCTTTGAGGCAATAACGACGCTGCCGGATGCATCCATAAGATGCATCACTTCCCGCAGATCCTCAGAATTCTGGACCTGGATAATCGGTTCGTTGATGTCCGCAGGAATAAATGCGACATGCCATGTCATGAAAATGAGGAATGAGCAGCCGATGAGAGCAAACAAAACTTTCTGCCAGTTCAGCTTGTATACCGCGACAAAACACATCGGCAGCAGCTGGTGGATGAGCAGCCATGGCACCTTTTCTCCCACATAGGCATAAAATGCCATGGACAGGATCATCCAGTAAATGCAGAACCGGAAAAATTCATCCGATTTTGAAAACCCTCCGGCTGACGTTTTTAACTGCTCAAGACTTGCAACCGCAAGTTCATGGGTCGAGAGCACAAAACGACGGGTAATCAACCAGTTTTTTACCTGTTTGAAAAACAGCAGGTTGTTGGGATCATTGAGGATAAACTGGATTGTTCCTATGACGGCAAGGATAAATATCGGTAGTTCATAGAGGAGGTAGAGGGGCAGATAGAAGAACCATGGTCCGCCCAGGCGCTGCTCTTCGTGCATCTCCAACCAGTGGCTTGCTGCCTGGTACCATCCGGTTGTTGCAATTTGAAAATTTTGGCCTATCAGTGTTTCGGGATGCATGCCAAACGCTGAATACATCACACAGAGTATCCCGATTACGATGAACGCGCACAACACCAGATCTTTTTTCCATTGAGCCGGCAGGGTTAGTCTTCCCTTCCAGAGAGCAAACAGGAAAAATGATGCAAATATGAGAAGTATTACCGGCATCTCCTCTTTACAGCAGAGAGCACCTGCCATAGCGATTGCTGCAATGATGGCAAACCGTGTCTGTCGCCGCTCAAGATAATAGAGGGCGGCAACAAGGAGAAGGAGGGTAAAAAAGAGCATGAAAATATCATGCCGGAGAAACCGGGAGAAGTACACCATATCCGGGGATATCGCGAGGAACAACGCGGCAACGAGTGTCTGGATCTTATTGATGTATCCAAGCCGGTAGATCGCGTAGACCAGCGGGATTATCGCAAAGCCGAAGAGTGCCGGCAACAGGCGCCCGACCAGATCGGAAGCGCCAAAGAGTGAGAACATCCCGGCGGTCACGTAATACAGGAACGGTCCGTGATAACTCGGATCGTACACCCACGTCCCTTTTGTGAGGAGATCGAACGAGAACCACGCGTGAATCGCTTCATCGTGATGGAACAGCTTGAGATCAAGTTGACAGAAGCGTACCCGAAATGCGATAATTACGATTAACAGGAAAACCCGTTCAAAAGAAAAAAATTTTCTTACTTTATTGGAAAATGAAGCGGCTTGCTGCACGCCGCACCTTCAACTCTCTAAAACAATCTCAATGCCGATATCTTTTGGCACCTGAATACGCATCAGCTGGCGCAATGCACGTTCGTCGGCATCCATATCAATAAGTCGTTTGTGGATACGCATCTGCCAGCGGTCCCATGTAGCAGTCCCTTCCCCATCAGGACTCTTACGAATCGGGACGATAAG
>PNBP01000189.1 GCA_003136075.1 Methanoregula sp.
AGTACCGTGGAACGTAAAATAGGCGTGCTTGCACTCCAGGGAGATGTGAGCGAGCATATCGACGCGTTCCGGAGTGCCCTTAACGAGCGCGGGTATGGGACATCACCAGTCGTTGCGGAAGTCCGCAGACCTGCCGATCTTGCAGGATGCCAGGCTCTTGCGATTCCGGGCGGGGAATCCACGACCATTTCCCGGTTGATTGAAAAGAACCAACTCTATGAGCCGATCCGTACGTTTTCCGGTGGGATTTTTGCGACCTGCGCCGGGTTGGTGCTGATGGCAACCCATGTAGATGATCCCCGTGTTCACCCGCTGGGGCTTATCGATATGACCGTCAACCGGAACGCGTTCGGGCGCCAGCGGGAATCATTTGAAGCAGATATTCCTATTAAAGGTCTTGAAGGCGGCCCGTTTCATGCTGTTTTTATCCGGGCACCGGTGGTAACAAAAGTTGATTCGAACGTCACTGTTCTTGCCCGGCTGGATCAGGGAATTGTCGCCGTTGAAAAAGGAAAGCATATGGCTCTTGCTTTCCACCCGGAACTCGGTGGAGATACACGATTGCACAAACGGTTTTTACAAAAGTGCGGGATCTAATCCACCCTGGTGTGGAGGATGAAAACGTCATCTGATACCATATCTTTTTTTGGCGCTCTTATGGATTTTCACGGGATTGGTACGGTTACAATGTATAAAATCCGCGTTCCGGGAGAACAGTTTATTACACTATGTATAGCACGTACCTTTATGACTATCAGAAAAGCCCGCCGGAAACAAGCTGAAAAACCGTTTCATGAACTCGTCACTGATCTGCTTTTCTCAGCGATGGCGAACCATGAGGATTTTGTCGTTACCTATGAAATCAATCCAGGCACCGGAAAAAAAGAAATTCATGTCATGGTGGGAAAACTGATAAACGCCGATATGCTTGCAGCACTCAAAAACGAATGTGATCAGCAGCTTGAGGATGGGGGCAGGCACCACATCCGGAACATGGAATAACACCAGAGAACATTTCAATGGTCTATCCGATTTTTATCAACCGTGTTATTGTCTGGGATTCGGTTAATCCTTCCATCGCTTTGAAGTACGCTTTCAAGTGTCCGGATTCTAGGTGCTTTTTCAGGCAGCCCTCATTTTTCCAGGTTTCCAGAAAAACAAATGTCGTGTGATCTTCCTGATCCTGAAACAGCTCGTAGCGTATGCACCCCTCATCGGTGGAAATTGTTGGTTGTATTATCTTTTTCATCTCTGTTTGAGCCTGCTTAATGGTGTCAGGTTTTGTCTTAATCCGGGCGATAATTGCAATTTGTGACATGACCCTCCCTGATGAATAAATCTTTTTTTATGTTTACATACGGTTTGCGGTCATCATCCTATCAAACGCTGAATTTTCAGGGAGTAATAGAGCCAAATATCTTTTCCGCTCCCCTACCAGTCTTTCTTCATTGCCTCAGTTTTCAAATTCTTAGGCATCAGCTCTATTGCGTACCGCAGCGCGGTGCGGGGCATCACGCCCTTGTGCTTCATGACGTAATCAAAGACAGCCGTCTGGTGCTTACGGCTCGCCTCCTTGAGCAGCCATCCATAGCCTTTCTGCACCATATTGTCTTTATCTGTCAGCAGCAAATCAGCGATTTCGATAACATCGTTGAGGAACCCACCGTGTTTTGCCGGGATAATGAGTGAGACTGCCGCCGCCCGCCGCATCCAGCGGTTCTCTGATTGTGTCCACCGTTTGAGCTCATCCACCGATTCCGGGTATTTCTGAATAAATTCCCCCATCGTATGGTTGCAGAACCCGTCGCACGCGGCCCAGTTTGTGATATAAGTATCAATCCAGCGCCTGAACAGGGCAAGGTCTTTTCTCTCGTACCGTTCAGATAGCAGGGGAGCCCAGCTGGAGACGACAAAGGCCTCCTCAAGTATGCCAGATTGATACAGCTCTTCACAAAGAATGAAGATCTCCTGCTTATCGCGGGATTTTACCTCTTTCCAGTACTTTTTTGCGATAGCAACGACCATTACCGTTTTAATCCCGTAACACGCGATCTCTTCCCTGAAGAAATGCCGGGCTCTTTGCTGGAAGGCGGGATTAGCATGATCTTTAAGATCTTCCCTGATGCTGGTGATGACCGGATCCATGATACATCATGGGAATGTGCGGGTGATAAGGGATGTGGCATGCAGAGAATGATGGTATATGGCGGGAAATCTGATTTCGCTGCCATCGACGCACTCGTACTGCGCCTAAGGGTACGTACCGGCTGCTGGGAGAAGCACACAGGGGATGCGTTGAGTGCCGGAAAGAATCTGATGGAGAACTCACTAAAAGTACAGTTAAATGACGGTGAATAATGACAACCATTCTTGTTGACCAGGATCTCTGCACCCGGTGCGGGATCTGCTCAATTGTTTGCCCTGCGGGTATCGTTGACCCGGCAGATGAGAATACCCTTCCGGTAGTGACCGATACAAAGGCAGGCATGTGCATCCGGTGTGGACACTGCGAAGTATCCTGCCCTTCGCAGGCTCTCCTCTTAAATTACCTTCCCGATGAGAAAGTTGCATTTCCGGCAAACGTTGGATCTCTCTCACCCGAAGATCTTGGCATCTATGTACAGAAACGCCGGTCCGTTCGACATTTCACGAAGGAACCCGTGCCAAAAGAAAAGATCCTGAAGATCCTTGATATCGCCCGGTATGCCGCATCCGGTGGCAACGGGCAACCGGTGCAGTGGTGTATCGTGTACGATCCAGAAGAAGTCCGCCGGCTTGCCTCGCTGACGGTTGACTGGATGAAAACCCTGAAAAACAGCAGCCATCCTATGAGCGGGTATGTCCCGTCACTGATTGCAGTATGGGAAGCGGGAAATGATCCCATCTGCCGCGGGGCACCGCACCTTGTAATCGCCCATATACCCGCAGGCAACCCGGTTGCTACCGTAGATGCCTTCATTGCATTGACACACTTCGATATCGCTGCACCGGCTTTTGATATCGGTACCTGCTGGGCAGGATTCCTCTCAATGGCTGCCACTACATATGAACCACTTCAGAGAGCGCTTGCGCTGCCAACAGGACGCATATTCGCCTACAGCCAGATGTTTGGCCACCCGCAATACAAGGTTTACGGGATCCCCCGGCGCAACCCGGTACAGGTGACATGGAAATAGGATTTGTTGACATACCCAGAATGTGAATACGTATGAAAATCCTTGCAATCAACGGAAGCCCGAGAAAGAAATGGAACACCGCAATGCTGCTTGAACATGCCCTGGACGGTGCCGCATCAAAAGGGGCAACGACAGAACTCATCCACCTTTACGATCTCGATTTCAAAGGCTGCACCAGCTGCTTTGCATGCAAGCTGAAAGGTGGAAAGAGCTATGGGAAATGTGCAGTACAGGACAGGCTGTCTCCCATCCTTGAGGAGATACCAGAAGTGGATGGTTTAATCCTTGGCTCCCCCATCTATTTCGGTACGGTGACCGGCATGATGCGCTGCTTTATGGAGCGGCTGCTCTTCCCTTATCTCGCATATACCAGTCCTCCGTCCTCCCTCTTCGAGAGGAAGATTCCTGCCGCGTTCATCTACACGATGAATGTCTCTGAACAGCAGATGAAGGATTTTCACTATACCGTGCATACCGGTCTGAATGAAAGTGTCCTTAACCGAACGTTCGGTCACGCCGAATCCCTCTTCTCGTTTGAGACGCTCCAGTTTGAGGATTATAACAAGGTAGTCTTTAATTATTTCGACCCGGAGGAGAGGAAAGAACGGCGCAGGACAGTCTTCCCGGTGGACTGCAGGCGGGCGTTTGAACTGGGAGAGCGATTCGGACAGGAAAAAGGAATAACCAGCATATCCATTTAAACTGCCTATACCATACTTAAGGAGAATTTCATGTCGGAACAACAGACAATTACTGCAACTCTTTCCACTGATGAACGATTCAGCTTTTTTTTCGAAGTTCTCACAAAAACCGGTCTTAATGCGGTTCTCTCAGGACCCGGGCCGTTCACCGCATGTGCACCAACCAATGAAGCATTCCGGCGCTTGTCCCCAATCGCGTTTGACGCGGTTATGCAGGATCCTGAAGGACAGATGACACGGGTACTGCAGTACCACATACTCTTCGGCATGCTTGTCCAGAGAGATCTCAAAAAACTGAATTTTCCCAAAACACGATTGGGCACGACGGTCGAGATCAACGAGCGGGCGGGAGTTGTCGTGATTAATGCTGCAAAAGTAATAATTCCCGATATTCTTTGCTCAAATGGCGTAATTCACGGCATTGATGCCGTACTGATTCCCAAATAAGTCCCCGTTTTATGGCAGATCTGTCAGGACGCCCTCTTTACCTTTTGGATGCGATATCCTCACAACCATCCTGTTTTTGATAGTCCGATATCTGAATAATTGCTGATCACAAAGCCAAACGCGATCCTGAAAATGGCTACAAGGGTATTCCGGATCAGTGCTGAAGATCAGAGAAAAAAAAGAAACGTGGTATTACTTTAGATAAACAGCGGTGCGAGCACGAGCGAGAGCGTCGCAAGCAGCTTGATGAGCACGTGCAGTGACGGGCCTGCGGTATCCTTGAACGGGTCGCCGAGTGTGTCACCAATAACGGCCGCCTTGTGGGCATCGCTGCCTTTGCCGCCATGTGCACCGGATTCGATGTATTTCTTTGCGTTATCCCATGCACCGCCACCGTTGTTTAAGATGAGGGCGAGCAGGATACCGGTGATAGTCCCGACAAGGAGGAACCCT
The DNA here is from genome assembly GCA_003136075.1 of Methanoregula sp. Lineage (GTDB taxonomy): Archaea > Halobacteriota > Methanomicrobia > Methanomicrobiales > Methanospirillaceae > Methanoregula. The sequence goes on from PNBP01000189.1 coordinate 4,778, forward strand.
GCGAGCGCCTCGTACTTCATGGTAACACCAATGAAGATTGGGAATGCTACCGCAAGAACACCGGGGATAACCATGTTTTTGAGTGCACCAAGGGTCGTAATATCGATCACGCGGGCGTAATCGGGTTTCTTGGTGCCTGCCATGATTGCCGGGTCTTTAAACTGGATCCGCACTTCCTCAATGACGTACTGTGCGGTCTTGGAAACTGCCCGGATGGCAAACCCTGCAAACAGGAAGATGAGCATCGCGCCAAGCAAGGCACCGACAAAGACCGGGACGGTTGCAATGTTGACATCGACAAATGGCTTACCGATAAGCCGGGAAATATCGTTCATGAAAGCGTTGAACAGCAGGAAGACTGCGAGTGCAGCGCTGCCGATTGCATATCCTTTCGTGAGCGCCTTGGTAGTGTTGCCTGCTGAATCAAGAGCGTCCATTCTCTTGCGGACTGATTCGGGCGCCTGGCTCATCTCAACGATACCTCCGGCGTTGTCAGCGATCGGGCCAAAGGAGTCCATTGCAAGGACGTAAGCACAGACCATGAGCATACCGATGGTCGCCGCAGCGGTACCGTAGAGGCCGCCAAATGGGACACCACTCATAGTACCAAACCAGTATGAAACAAGCAGCGAAATACCGATCATGATCGCCGGGATTGCGGTAGTTTCAAGCGCGACCGAGAAACCGGTGATGACGTTTGTTGCTGGTCCTGTTTCAGAAGCGTTGGCAATTTCCTGTACGGGGCGGTAGTGGTGATCGGTGTAATACATCGTCACCCGCAGGAAGAGCACCGATAATACGATACCGACGAGTCCCGCGTAGAAGAACCAGACGTTGCCAAGCAGCCACATTGTACCGACGTAGAACAGGACAGCGGCAATGATTGCGGTGATGTAATATCCCCGGTTCATCGCGTCCATCGGGTCAGCACCTTCCTTTCCCCGGACTGACAGGATACCGATCATGCTGGCGATAAGCCCGAACGCACACATCACAAGCGGGAACAGGATACCGTTGACACCAAAGACCGGGAACATCGCAACACCGAGGATCATCGCACCGATGTTCTCTGCGGCGGTCGATTCGAACAGGTCAGCACCACGGCCGGCACAGTCACCGACGTTGTCTCCTACAAGGTCAGCGATGGTTGCCGGGTTGCGGACATCGTCTTCGGGAATACCCTTTTCGACCTTGCCGACAAGGTCTGCACCGACATCAGCGGCTTTCGTGTAGATACCGCCGCCGAGCTG
>PNBP01000124.1:0-3087 GCA_003136075.1 Methanoregula sp.
ATTGAGGAGATGTAAATCGCCGCTGCTGCGACACCGGTTGGGCCCCTGCCGCTGGTCAGCTCGCGTTCCCCGGCCTGTCGCAGGATCTCAACTGCACGGCTCTGCACTTCGCCTTTGAGCGTGAGTCCGGAGCAGAAGCGCGGTACGTAGTCGATCGGGGATGTCGGAAGCAGCTTCAGGCCCAGTTCACGGGAGATAAACCGGTATGTCCTGCCGATCTCCTTTCGTGAAACACGGGACACTTCTGCGATCTCATCAAGGGTCCGGGGCACGCTGCACTGCCGGCATGCAGCATACAGTGCGGCGGCGGCAACACCTTCGATACTTCTCCCCCGGATCAGGTTCTTGTCAACTGCGTCACGGTAGACGACGGCTGCGGTTTCACGGACGTTTCGTGGGAGACCAAGAGCCGATGCCATCCGGTCAAGTTCGGAGAGGGCAAACGCGAGGTTGCGTTCTGTCGCATTGCTCACGCGGATACGCCGCTGCCACTTGCGGAGACGATAGAGCTGGGCACGGTTCTTGGACGAAATTGCCCTGCCATACGAGTCCCGGTTGCGCCAGTCGATCATAGTGGAAAGACCCTTGTCATGGATGGTAAAGGTCATCGGGGCACCGACACGGGACCGCTTCATCCGCTGGTCGTGATCAAACGCACGCCACTCGGGTCCACGGTCGATGAAATCATCATCAATAACAAGACCGCAGCTCTGGCAGACCAGCTCTGCACGCTCATAGTCATGGACGAGCTGCCTTCCCCCACACTCGGGACAAACGGTCTCAGTGTGGTTCTCGGCTTTCTTCTCGACCTCTTTTACTTTTGTACGTGACTTGAGCGCTTCCCTCTCATTCTGGAGGACTTTTAATCTTTCAACTTCCTGCATCCACATTCACCAGATTAATAAATTTTTTTAAGTGTTCTCTCTAACTTCCCGAATCAGGGAAGCGAGGTGTCCTATCTTGCGAAGAGTTTCTCGTTTGGTAAGACGCTGCACGAACCTTTGCAGAGCACAAGGGCATAGGGTGACTTGACGTTCCCGAAAAGATCCGTGATTTTTCCTACCGGCTTCATGTGACGGTCGGTTACTTCGCTGTATAATCTTGGAAGTTGGGCGGCATCGCACTGGATAATGAGCATCCGGCTGCCATAGGTGCTCGTCGCTCGACCAACAACCTTCATACAACAACCTCACACAATAATGGTACTAAATAAATTTAGTAATCTATATATGTGTGGCATTACAGTATTTAAGCATTGCGTGAAAGTATATATAGAAAATTAGGAAGTAAGAAACCGGTCGATATTTAAAGATATTACGGCATTTGCTTCGCTTTCTGTCAACCCGGCACCAATCGCTATCACAAATTTCGCGCGCTTGTCCAGCAGGTCGTGCGGGGAGTGTGCATCCGAGTCCACCACCAGCTGACATGATGTTTTCTTGGCAACATGAGCCACATGGCCATTCGTCCGGTTGTGCCCGGCCCGTGAGGTGAGTTCCAGAGCGATGTTGTTTTTTGCCGCGAGACGGGCATCATCGATGGTGAGAAGCCCCGGGTGGGCGAGAATATTGACATATTCACAGGAGCAGGATTCATGGTTGGTCCCTTCCGCAACCGGTTCTACGGTTGTCTCACCATGAACGACAACAATATCCGCCCCTGCCGTTTTTGCTCTTTTTGCCACACCGGCGATTTGTGACGGGGGGACATGGGTGATCTCTACCCCGCACAGCAGTTTCACTCCGTATAGTTGTGCCGATTCCCTCACTTCAAGCAGGCTCTCCACGACGGAAGTAGTATTGGATGTGTCCACGTGATCGGTGATTGCAACGGTTGTATATCCCATTACTGCCATGCGGCGGATAAGCTCGGTCGGCAGCATATCGCCATCGGATAAGATCGTGTGGGTGTGGAGGTCGTACATCCCGTTCATCGTTTCACCACCAGTTTCTGTGCAACTTTTTTTATCAGAATGTCTTTTTTATCGCGCCACTCGACAACAACCCGCCCTTCGTGTCGCATCCAGTGTGCCGGATGATGATGGTCTTCTACCTGAAACTTGACGTTCAAACGACTCAGGGCCCGTTCAATATCGCCAAGGACCGGTCCTTTTGATCCCAGCGCCCGCGAAACCCTCCGCCCTTCAGCGCGGGTAAGGGACGCATTGAAGTAGCAGGGATACAGGATGCATTCACCTTCTACTACCATTGCATCAGAATTTAGGGGTCAAGGTATAAACAGTGTCCGCTCCCACGTTACTGCATGCATCATATCGACGTCAGGATTGAGAAGGATGTCTACGACGCTAATAACGCGATTGCTGACGCAAATGCCCGCCATTTAAAGGGGCATGGCATCCGGGCATTTGACCTGCTCGGTGCAATTGGGTCAGGAAAGACCGCACTTATCGAACGAATTGTCCCGCTCTTGGAGAAAAAAGGTCTGCGGGCGGGTGCAATTGCCGGTGATGTGTATGGGGATGATGATTTCAAGCGGATTGTCTCACTGGGTGTTCCCGCATATAATGCCAATACCGGCAAGGAATGCCATCTCGACGCCCACCTTGTTGAACACGCGATCGAGCACCTCCCGCTGGACAACATCGATGTGCTCTTTATCGAGAACGTGGGGAACATGGTCTGCCCCACGGATTTCCGGCTTGGCGCGGAGAAGCGTATCGTTGTGGTAAGTTCAACCGAAGGCGACGATGTCGTGAACAAGCACCCCATGATGTTCCGTGACTGCACGATTGCCGTGATCAACAAGGTGGATCTCGCACCGCTTGTCGGGGCAAATATCGATCGAATGGAATCGGATATCCACCGCTATAACCCGCAGATGCCGGTCTTTAAAACAAACATGAAGACCGGGGAAGGAGTGGAACCTCTCCTTGACGCAATTCTTTCATAAAATTTTTTTTTATAACCGATAGTGTTGATTGAGGGGAGCACATCAGGATCGTAAACGTAGTATCCGGTTGTATCTCCTCTGGTTTTCCTGCAAAAACGCTCCGGGAAAATCAGGTAATATCGACAAACTCGGGAAATAGTATAAATAATTCTGAAAGGAATATATAGAGCACCATCT
>PNBP01000124.1:3093-3833 GCA_003136075.1 Methanoregula sp.
AAGCGGAGAGCAGAGATCGGGCTTGCACCCGCAGACACGCATATCGGTATCGACCGCAAGAAGATTGTCCGCACGGTTGGCGGGAACACCAAAGTCCGCTCCATGCGTGCAGCGTTTGCAAACGTGACGAAGATCTCGAGCGGTGAAACGAAGAAGATAAAGATTGAGACGGTCGCGGAGAACGGCGCAAACCCGAACTATGTCCGGCGGAACCTGCTCACGAAAGGCGCAATTATAAAAACCGAGATCGGAAACGCCCGCATTATGAGCCGCCCGGGTCAGGATGGCGTTATCAACGCGGTATTACTCGAATAATTTTTATCGACTTTTCCATCAATCCTTTATTTTGGATTTTTACATTGCCGGAATGTTCCGGTAACCGGATTTGGAAAAATCCCGCCAAATCCTATTCAGCAATCTTTTTTCTTTGGGACACACACATAGCTTAGCTATGCGAAGGATCTATTATCGNNTCGCACTCGACCGGGCAACCTTTGGGCAAGTCACAAAAGAGGCCCTGCGTCCCGGGCTCATTACCGAGGCGGCCGATCTCCGGGTATCTGTTCTTGCACTTGCATTACGCGGCGGGGGGAAGGTGCCCATCGCAAATGATATCTTTTATCTCCGGCTTACGGACAGGGGTTCGAGGACGGATATTGATATTGCAAAGGAAGGAGATGCACCGGGACTGGATGCACTTGACATGAAAAATATCCTTCTTGGTACATCAAAGTGACCCT
>PNBP01000131.1 GCA_003136075.1 Methanoregula sp.
CGCTGCTTCCGCCACCGCCGCCATTGTTGTTGCCGCCGCTGCTTCCGCCACCGCCGCCTCCGCCACCGGCTGCTGATGTGGCACCGACAATGCCACCGCCGGAGAATCCGGGCGGTGTGAAGGTGAACCATTGATTAAATACGTCAGCCACTCCCCATGTGGGGTAAAGTGCTGTTGTCGTCCCGGCATGCGTCCACATGATGGCCGTGTAATTCGTGCTTGCACTAGACGGCGAACCATGATAGCTGTTGTACCACCAGACTGGCACGCTCATGTTCAGTGTCCCGCCGGTGATGGTATCTGCGGAGGTGATATTGATAGTTGCTATCGAGCGGTACCCGGTCGAGCCGCTGGTAAGGTTACCTGAATATACTGGATCCTCCGTTGTCGGGTTCGGAATCGTTATTGCCAGGTTGAACGGGTTTGTCGTCCAGTTAGCTTCGTTAAGGGTGGACTGGATATGCATCGTTATACCGTTGACAACCGACGTCGTGTCAGGCAGGACATATTGCACAGAGGTAATGGTCCCGTTGATGTTGCCACCGGCCGTGTTGACATTACTCATGGTCACAATGACCTGAGTAAAACCGGTGACATTGGTCATAGTGAGGATATTTCCTCCTGATAAGGTGCAATTCCCACCGCTTACGGACAGGTTGGCGCCAAAAGCGTTTGTAGTCCCGTTGATTGTAGCACCTGGTGATGGAGCCGGCGGAGCGACCCTTTCAGATGCAACAATGGAATAGAGTGCAGAAGTTCCCGTGCCTGATGCATTCGTGATGGAAAGATTGACATTATAGTTTCCTGCGGTTCTAAAGGTAAATGACGGGTTCGCAACTGTTGATGTATTACCCTCACCGAACACCCACAAGTATGCGGTCGGTACAAGTGCATCCGATGTCGTGGAACTGAAGGCAACCGTGAGAGGCACATCGCCGGATGTCTTGTCGGATGTAATGACCGGAACCGGGACTGACGGGACAGTAACAGTTATGTAAGCCACCTTTGTCGTGGAATTTGATTCCAGTGGATTGCTTCGGGTCAGGACTACCGTCTTTGGGCCAGCAGTTGAATAGGTAACCGTCGGGTTTTGGTTCGTTGAGGTAGCAGGTGAGGCACCGGCACCAAAGTCCCATGACCAGCCGGTGGTGAACCCGGTCGTTGTACCGGTGAAGGTTACCGTCTGACCGGTCATAACAGAAGTCGGGGTCCCGGTGAAGTCACCGAGTGGTTGGTTATAGACATTTATTGTCGCGCTTGCCGAACTCGCTCCCACGGTTTTATTGACCGTGAGGGTGACGGGATACGTACCGTTGGCAGTATACTGGTGCACCGGGTTGGAGGTCGCTGTGCTGTTGAGATATGAACTGTCACCGAAACTCCAGTTCCAGACTTGTGGAGATCCACTTGACCCATCGGTGAAGAGGACATACCCATTAGTCCTGATGGCGGTTACATTCGGGGTAAATGCTGCAGTCGGTCCTGCGATAACGGTGACCGTATGCGTCACCGGAGTAATGGATCCCGCGGGATCAGATACCGTGAGGGAGACTGTTTTCGACCCGGTTGTTGCATATGTACAGGTTGGGTTGGCTGCTGTCGATGTTGCCGGGGTAGCACCAGAACCAAAGTTCCAGGCATAGGTCAGGCTTGATCCAGTGGTGGCCGACGTGAAGGTTACCGTGGCCCCGGTCCCTACTGGTGAGGGATTTGCCGAAAAGTCGGCAGTGGGTAAATCATAGACATTGATGGGGGTGGTCGTTGTTGTCGATCCACCGGCATTTGATGTCATCAAAGAGGCTGTAAAGGACCCGGCAGATCCATATGGGTGGGCTGGTGGATTCTTGTTTGCAGGAACTGTCGTATTGTACCAGGAGGTTCCATCACCGAAACTCCAGTTCCAGGAGGTTGCAGTGCCTCCGGAAGCAACATCTGTGAAGGTCACCGTGTTTCCGGTCCTGACATTCCCACTGACTGGATTTATTGTGAAGGTGTCCGTGGGTTTTGGTAATGCAGCAACGGTGAAGGTGCCATCGGTTCCAGTCACGGTTATAGAACCTGCATCGACATCAGCAAACGCGAAATTGGTAAAATGAAGATTGCTGGTACCACCAGTTGGTTTGATTGCCCTGAATGTAATTTGAACAAGTGTGGAGGATCCAGATGTAATATTTGATGTATCAGAAGCCGTATCGTACCAACCAAATCTGACTGTTCCCGGAACAGGTGTACTGGCTCCACCGGTGTTGGAGACCGTTGGTGAACCGATTGTTCCTGATACAGCAGAAACATATTCGATAACAGTATTATCAAACTGCAAATCGAATCCCAAAGTATTGACTGGGGGTGTATTATCATTGTTAAACGTTACAGTCACAACAGCTGTAGTCCCATTGGCAACATTTGCGGGGGAATTAAGCGTCAGGGTGCCATTTGCACTGGCAAAACCCACACATAAAATAAGAATTAGTACTAGCAAGCCAATCAGGCGGTGCATTTTAACCATCACTCATCAAGCCTCATCGTAATATTCGTGTCTATTATGTTATTAACTTTTTCTATTATTATATCTAGTTTCTGATGATAATTACATGTAAAATTATCAAGAGAATGTAAAAGATATGAAATAATTTTTAGTAGATTTTTCAGGCAACACCAAAAAAGCCTTGACAATGATCTTCTTGTATAAATGTTAGTTATTTAGAGTATATTGTCATATTAACAACCAATTTTTTTTTAAGGTATGACGGGGGAAAAAGACTATCGGATAACCAACATAGTTTTCAAAAAAATGAATCATTACTGTAAGGAAACATGAATACGGAGTTTATTCACTGTGTACATTCTATCATAATTTGGTGACTGCACAGCTGCGTGAACAATCCAAAGGCGAAGTCCTAATAAGTGTCTGAGTGAGCAATTAATATTCAAATAATATAAGATTTTTAGTCGCGAGAATGGAAGGATTCCCTTTATTTTTAATAATTTCAATGGTTTTTTTAATTTTATTGGCATATCAAAAATTTTTAACTCATTGAAAATAAGGAAATTTCCAAATCACATGGAAAATCTTAAATGAGGGAATATTCACACCATCTCCGGAATTTTTTTTAGCCTTTCATTAAATAGGCACATGTTTAAAATGGTTCTCAGTTTTTATTGGGGCATTTTCTTTGAATCAGGTTCTGTTGAAATCCTCTTTTTCCTGTCATTCAATTAGTCTCTACAATAATTAGGAGGGTGACCCCCTCTTTCCCTAGAACGGGGGAGGCACCTCAAGGGGAGCATCCCCTTGACCTCCATTTTGCTGAGGTTTTTCATCACCTTTCTGATGATTATCGGAAACTATTGGATGCTGCTCAAGCGGCGGAGGCTAAAAGCACGATGTGCGAAAAAGCCCCCCCGGAGCGACTGCGTGTTTCTCTGTGAGGATTTCAACAAAACCTTGAATCACGCATTAGAATAAAACGGAGTTAAAAATATGGAGATTTCGGATTTATAGGTTCCGCGTTCCGAGATAGTTCTGGAAGACAAATGATGCATCGGACGGAAGGAACTGGTGATTTGTCCCGGCAACATCCGCATAGTCATACGTTGGAAGGACATTCCTGGATCTCAGGTAGCACTGGAATGTGAATGAAGCATCGGACGGAGTTATAATCCCATCACCCGTGGCATCCCCTCGCAGGGTCCCCTTGAACGTGATATTGAGTGTCTTGCCGTTACTTTGAGAAGGTACAATGGCTACCACCGTCGCATTTGTTGCCGTGTAGAAGGCACTTGAATCAACCGTGAAGGTGCCGGTCGTGTATTGGTAAGACAGGGGAACTCCGTCAAGTGTGACATTCATGGGATTGTTCCCGTTCGCTGTCATGCTGACAGTCAGTCTCGGCGGAATTTCCACGCCGACCGCTACCGTGTCATTGCCGGCAACCTGCATGGTATAGGCCAAGTATTCCTTCGTCCCTGCCGTCGAGTTGCCGTTGACGGCCCCGGTCGGTGCCGTGTAGGTTGTGGTCATCCCTGAGACCGCCGTCCCGTTCTCTGACCATCCCATCACCGGGGCATACATCTGCCCGAGCTGCGCCAGCGTTACATTTATCATCCGTTGGTCCTGTCCTTTCACGATAACATCTCCGGACACGTTGACATAGCCTGGTTCCGAAAGGTTCACCATTACCATATATTGCGAGCCGATTGACAGCCCACTAAAGCTTGCGTAATCCATGCCACTCCATGTTGTGCTGTCAATCCACGTGCTATTGGAGAGCGTGATCGTATCTGCACTCAGGTAGCCTCCGCTGGCATTCTTCACCGTGACGAAAATACCCGGTACTCCGGCCGGGGGCGATGGCGGCATCGATGGCGGGGCCCTTACCCTGATGGTAGTTGACTGTGTCGAAATGTTGCTGCCACCGGCATTCGTTGCGTTCAAAACGACAGCGTAGGTGCCGGCATATTGGTATGTATATGCAGGGTTTTGAGTAGTCGAGAAGTTCCCGTCACCAAAACTCCAGTTCCAGCTTACCGGTGAACCGGCCGAGGTATCGGTGAACTGGACCGTCAGGGGAGCGGTACCGGAGACCGGCGCTACAGTAAAAGATGCGACCGGAAGTGTCCGGGTAAATGCCTTGACACAGACGTTTGTATCCGGGAAGAGATAGGTTCCGTTATTCTTGAGCGTTGTGATATCATTCCATGAATTCCCGTTGCTGCTGACAAAGCTTTCATTGGCTTTTGCAGTTGCCTTGCTCGAATAATACGGCACAGGGTATTCTATTGCCGCATATGCATTATAGGACGGGTTGGCCAGGTTGATCGCAACAGAAAATGCAGTTCCGGTGCCAAGATAAACCGCAGGAGAGACCGGAACAGTGTGGTAACCGGCATTGCTGAACGTTCCTGAACCTGACCAGGCTGCACCGTGGCTGCTCATCACGGATGCGGTATCCGGGTCCCTGAACACATATGCCTGATAGGTGGTGTTCGTGTCCGTCGTGTAGAAACTGATGGCGGAGAGTGCCTCTGTCCCGTTGCTGGTGAAAAGATTTGCAATCCACCCGGATGCAGGATTGCCGTAATAGGTTTGTTCGGTCATCCCCAGCGGGTCATACTGGTAAACAGTGTCATAATTTTGCGGCGATTCAGCGGTAAACACCGCATTGTCATCTGTGCCGACCTGCGTGTCGTAGTAGGAGATATTAAAAAACCCGCTGCTCCCCCACCCGGTCCCCCAGCTGTTCTCGGCGATGAACGCACCATTGCCCGGTGGGACCAGAGCAAATTTATTCCTGTCATAGTTGTCATCCCATCCCACGATGGTCACCATGTGGTTCTGGTCTGCATTTCCATTATAGTAATACGAGCCGGTGGCTTGGTTCCAGATCGTGGAGTTCTGCTCGTCCATAAAAAGGTCCGTCGTCACGGCCCCGTAGGCCAGGATTGCGTTCTTGATATTGGCGTTGTCAGCGAAGTTCTGGCGGGGCGGGATGAAGTAGACATCCTGGATGTGTTTTTTTGCAGGTATGCCCACAGGTGAAACTCCTGAATGTGCATTGTAGGGATCGTCCGTTTCGTTGACCGGGCCGGTCCAGCGGGCAAGATATGCCGTGGACATCCACGTATTCCCGCCATCATCCTGGTTCCGGTCATAGCCCTGCGGGTATGCGCTGGAGAGGAGGTTTTTCATATTATTTTCAGAGAAATCCCACGTCTCACCTGGCAGCAGGTACGATTCCAGGGAGTCATAAACGGCAAACGCCCAGCAGGCATTCGCGGACGCCTGGTCCTTTACCGGTGGGACTTTTCCTGAACTTCTGAGGTCATAGGACGATGGTAATACACCCCCACCTACAACAGGGGGTGACCCTTTGGACAGGGGGGGCGATCCGGTTTTCCCGGCAACAAAAGTTCCGTGGAGATATGACATGCTCACCGGAGGGGGTATCAATCCCAGTGCATGACCGGAGCCCGTACGAGAAGATCCGACAAGAGATGCCGTGCGGGACGTGGTTCCCGGTGATTGTTGCTGGTGGGACTGGACATACCGGAGGAATTTCTGGTTGACCGGTGCCATGTTTGCTGGGAGGCGTCTTCCGAGAATTTTCTCGGTGTTGAGTTCAGAACCGTTCCGGCTGACTGATCCAGGTGCCGATCCAGGTCTGGTCGGTTGTGCGGAGGAGATATTAGTGGAGATATTTTCCGAAAGAGTGGCCGTTGTGGTGGACGGGAGCACGACCGTTTTATTGGGTGTCTCCGTTGGGATGGACGTGACCAGTGATGCTGAAGAGTTTTCCAAGTATGTGGGGGGAGAGCCCGGTATGACCGTAACGGGAGTGGTATTATCAGATGGTGCCGGGGCAGTTGTATCTGAAGCTATAACCAGGGTAGAAGATTCGGTTACGTTTGTTCCATTTATCGAACCAGTGACATTTGCATCCGGCCCGGCACTGGCATGCAGGCAGACGAAAAGGAGGAAGAAAATAATGAGAGCACAGCCGGATTTTCCGGGATGAAAAACTCTCTCATGTTCGGAGCACAGCATCGTTGTCAAGTATCAGAAGGTACATGAATAAATTTATCGATTTTCCAGATGGATGCCAGAATTAACTTTCGTGTATCTTTATGAAAAAATATGATTGCCTACTGCCCTTTCATCAGTCAAAAACATCGGATTATAATTTTTGAGGAAGAACTGGAATAATTGATTTTCAGGAACACGGATGCATTGTCGACCATGTCATGGACTCATTTAAACACCTGAAGACCAAATTCCTTTATAGTCCAGTGTTTGTCGGATCAAAGGACTATAGATTTACTGGCACCTCCACCGGACCTGTGAAATCGTAATCACCGATCCATTGTATACCCACAGAATTGAATGATAATTTTTAAAAAGGGGATGGGATCGACTTATTTCCAAGAGAATAATCTTTTGAAAAAGTCTATAATTACATCAAGGATAGATCTTTGGTTCTCTTCCGCGGTAGCCGATGCATTTGCTTGTGCGGACGTTTGGTTCACCTGAATGTATTCTGATTGCCCACTGAACTGAGCTGCGGTCGGGGAAGTTGTCATGATGCCATGTGCAGGTTCCGTGGTCTGCAGGTTCAGAACATTTTCAGTAGGTTCTTGTGATGCTTGCATGGGTGGTGTAATCTCAATGCTGGGCATTGCAGCTGAATTATTAATGGCCGTATAACTGGACGTTGTGATGGTTGCTGTGAAATTGGCACCCTTACCAGGTACTGGTGAAACTGAAAAAGAACCATCAGTACCTGTCACCATGATTAGATTCGCATCCCTATCGGAAAAAACAATATTGGTAAAATGAAGAGTACTGGAGCTGGCAGGTTTAATGGCCCTGAAACTGATCTGTACCAGCGGTGATACTCCTGCAGTGACATTTGAGGCGCCATCCCCCGTGTACGAGTACCATCCAAATCGTACAATGCCCGGACTTAAAAGGTTCCCCCCACCAATATTCGAATTTGAAGTTCCGATCTCATTTGATGTATAATTTATAAACTGGATGACAGTATTATCAAACTGCAAATCGAATCCCAAAGAATTGACTGGCGGAGTATTATCATTGTTAAACATAACAGTGGCAACAGTTGTGGTATCGTTGGCAACAGTTGTGGGGAAATTAACCGTCAGGGTGCCATTTGCACTGACAAAACCCACACACGCTACAAAAAGAAATATCAATAAACAAAATACTTTTCCCTTTATTGCCATTCTTAAAGATAAATTCGCTCAATATAAAATTTCTCTCTTTAACAATTTTATATCTGAATTTAATACCATGGATATAAGGGTGAACAAATTGGAAACCCTTGGTTTTATTGCCGATTATACCCAGAATCATAGAGGAATTATATTTCCTGCTATTATAGGTATCAACAGCCTTTCGCGGCAAACCTGCAAGAGAATAGCATAGCGTGGTCATACCCCGTTGTATTCTTCATGGTCTGATATATTCCCGTTATCATCCGGATGTTTCAGGGGTAGGCCAGTATTTATAAAATCGTATTATACTTCAGATGGAAAAATGTGAATTTATAGGTTCCGCGTTCCGA
>PNBP01000074.1 GCA_003136075.1 Methanoregula sp.
ATCCTCAAATTAAATTGCCATACCGCTCTTGGGGTCTACGGCAATCCCTGCCTTCGCCCCTGCCGCTGTGGCACCCCCCGGTTGCGATATGTAGTATTTCCTGTTCCGGCATCATCGCCCTTGAGCCCCGTCCCCCCTAGGGGACTGGTGGCGCAAGAGGGGGGCCGTGTAATATGAAAGAGGTTTTCTCCAGTGCCTGAATTTTTTATTCATGTCCCATGTTTGTGGCGGCTGAACGGCTTCTCCGATAAGCCGGCTTTAGACTTAAGGAATGTGAAATTTCGGGTTATTCAACAATTTTTATATACGCATCAAAACTCTCCAGGGTAGTTCAATGATGGAGGTTGATGCAGGGGTTTTACGATTCCCGGACTCTCTTGATAAACCTGAATGTGCCTTTGGGTGCAAGGATCTCAAACTTGGCACCTTTCCCGCTCTCCCCGTTTTCGCTGATGGTAAGACCGGTAATACTGAGGATCTCTGATGCGAGGAAAAGCCCGTAACCGGTATTCCTGAAATATTCACGTTTGAATATCCGTTCTTTTGCCGAAGCAGGGACACCTGCCCCATTGTCTTCACAGACCAGTGCAAGATCCTCCCCTTTCATCACCGTGGAGAACCGGATGACCGTGGCGGTCTCTCCATGCCGCAGGGTATTTTCAACCAGGTTGTAGATCACCTTGACAAACAGGGAATCTACAAACAGTTCCAGGTTGTCAACGTCATGCTCGATACTAATACCTTTTAAATCGAGATCGGTCACTGCTTCGTCAATGACCGCGGTCACATTCAGCCACTGGGGCGCACTGGCGCCGATATGCTGGTAATCGCGGGTGAACTGGATCTGTTTCTGGATCAGCTGGGTGACCTGTTCGATCTTTTTTAAATGTTCAAGGGTGTCAGGATCTTTGACCATTTCCTGCGTGAGGGAGAGATACATAACGATTGCAGTAATCTGGTTCAGGATATCGTGACGGGTGATGTTGGAGAGCGTGTTGAGCTTCCGGTTTGCGAGCTGTATTGCTGTCTCAAACCGCTTACGCTCCTGGATCTCGGCCGAGAGTTCTGCATTTGCCTGGAGGAGATCCTCTGTCCGCTCCGCAACCCGCCGCTCCAGCTCGTCCCGGGCTTTTTCTATCACCTGCTCGGCGAGCTTTCGTTCCGTGATATCAATTGCAGAACAGATGACGATATTATTCTGCGTGACAGAGGAGGTGATCAGGAACTGGCGGATTACACCGTCCTGCCGGGTAAAATACATCTCCTTATCTCCCGTCAGTGTAGAGTCACGGATATGGGACAGGAACAGATCCCGTTCAGCCGTGTCACGGGCAATTCGTGACAATTCCTTGCCGATCAGTTCCTCCCGGTCAAATTTCAGCATCCGGGCGCATTTTCCATTCATCTCAAGGATCTTCAGCGATGTAAGATCAAAAGTGAAAATCCCAGCCTGTGAATTCTCAAAGATCCCCCGGTATTTTTTCTCCTCTTCCCGGAGCCCCTCTGCAAATGAGGACGTGACAACGCCGATCGTGACAAAAATGGCAAACCATGCAGTCGATACAGCGATGAGCGGGAGATCCTGGCCGTCAAAGTAGTATACCTGCACGATAAAGATGGCGCTGATGGCGACTGAGAAAATTACTCCCCGGTTTGGATAGAAATAGACAAAGAGGATAATGGGAATGAAGTAGAGGAACGGGAACACATCGTAAATGCCGTGGGTGAGTGAGTAAACCGAAGAGGCGACGGCGATGAGGATGGATACGATAATGGTGACCCCCCAGTAGATCTCCCGTTTTTGTTCAGTTGTCATCGTCATGGTGCGTCCTCATCTGGTTTCATCTGCCCGGATAGCAGACTGGCGTCTTTTTTCCGGAGTTCGTTAATCTCATCCCGGAGATCATCGTTGATCTTTTCGAGGTGGGCGGTGCGCTCCCTGACCTGTTTTTCGAGATCTTCTAAGGTCTGGCGGATCTCTTCGTCAGCGATCTTGCTGCCGGTAATATCGATTACCGAACAGATACTCTGTTTTTTTGTTACCATCACGGCAGAAACAAGAAACCGGAGGACGCTGTCATCTTTTCTTTTAAAGAGACCTTCGGTATTCACGCTCGTTTTTGCGTCTTTAACGTTGGCAAGGAACCTTTCGCGTTCCGATCCGGATTGCCAGATCACCGAGAGGTTTTTCATGAGAAGTTCTTCCCGGTTGTATTTCAGCCAGCGGGCACATTTCGGGTTGATATCACAGATCATCTGAGACGCATTATCAATGCATATCATACCGTCAATCGAGTTTTCAATAACATGGCGGATCCGGGCTTTTTCAAGGAGGAGCTGGTTTGCATACGATGATGAAACGACGGCAATGATGATAAAAATAGCAAACCATGCCGTGGATACTGCGATGAGAAACGTATTGAGTGAACCGAGTAAGTAGACAAGACTGATGTACAGGACGCTGATGAAAAGCGCAAAAACAATGGTGCGTTTCGGGTAAAAATAGACAACAAGGATGATGGGGAGAATATAGAGGAACGGAAACACCTCAAAGATCCCATGCGTAAGCGAGAAGATCGTGGTGAGAATTGCACCGATAAAAGCCGCCGCGATAATAAACAGGCGCAGGATCTCCTCGTTTTCGCCGGACAGCGGTTCCATGATTTTTTAAAGTCTCCTTAAAGCCATATGGGTTTTGGATATACTTTCCTTATATTCTACTCCATGATGTTATTACATATAACTTTATATTTCCCTCTTGCGGGCACGGCAAACCCGGATTTTGGCATATCTTCGCACCAATCCGCCAAAATGCGCGATCTTAAAAATCCCGCCAGAAAACCGACGGGTGGTTTATTCATCGCCAGATTCCTGCAGGTTCATCTGCGCCAGATCTTCGATCTTGTTGATGTTGGTAAATGTCGCCAGTTTGGGATCAAGGCGGCGTATCTCATCAACCGGTACATACCGGGTGTGTAAACTTTTCACCATGAACCGCAGTGAGAGCGAATCATGGGATTCCAGATAGGAAAGGAGGGACGAGCGGCGGTATACTGCATGGAGCGGTTCAAGCATTTCCGGATTCCATTGAGGGATCACCGCATCATACCCGTCGATCTCATTAAAAAGCCGGGCGACAACTGCAGGATTAATACAGGGCATATCGCAGGCGGATACAAAGACAACATCTCCCTGTGCAGCAAGAGCACCTGCATGAAGTCCGCCAACCGGTCCAAGACCCTTGCGGATGTCGGTGATGCACCGGACCCCGTCGATCCCGTGAAAACGCCGGCACTGGTCAGGATCGCGGGCAACAAGGATGATCTCATCCACGACGATTTTCAGGGATTCAACGAGCCGTTCGATAAAGGTCTTTCCCCGGTAGGTGAAAAAATATTTCTCCTGCCCGTTTGCCCGGCGCGCCTCACCACCGACCAGCACAATTGCGGATTTCACGTAATGTCTCCTTTCCTGCCAAGCGATTCCCGAAACCGGATGAGGTCAACAATACAGGAGTTGAATGGTGTGGGAATGCCGTGGGTGCGGCCTTTTTCCACGACCGCGCCATTAATGAAACTAATCTCGGTCATGCGCCCTTTTACAATGTCCTGCAGCATGGATGAATGGTGCAGTGCGGTTGCCGGCAACTGGACGGTTTTCAGGTAAGCGAGGTATTCATCAGCATTTTTCCATGGCAGGGTCACGCCTTCAGCCGTGACAACTCCAAACCCTTCTTTGACGATCTGCTCTATGATCCGCCACGATGCAGGATGGGTAAGTTTTCCATACGGCACTCCCATCACCGCTCCAAGCGGGTTGAGGGCACAGTTATAGAGTGTCTTTGACCAGAGATCGGAGGTTATAGCCAAGCTGCCTTCCACCCATATCCCGGCAGTACGGACAAGTTCAACCAGACGCTCTGCTCCTGCGTCCATGCCCGATGGGAACCGGCCGAGTTTCATAGGACCGGCTTCTACCGAAACATAGACACCGGCATCCCCGCGCCATTCAAAGCCGGTGATGATCATACCGCCAATCACCCGGTTCGTGTAACGGCTGATAATTTCTTCATTCCCGATGCCGTTCTGGAGGCTGACGGTTTCAGTATTCTGGATCACGTGAGCATATTGACGGCAGATTGTTTCTGTGTCCTGCGACTTTGACGTGATGAAAATATAGTTATAGCGATCACCCTTCGGTACATTCTCTGATACACTGAACCGGTATGTCTCCTCGCCCCAGATGCCGGTTAACGCAAAACCGCCGCTGGTAATAGCATCAGCGCTTTTTTTCCGCGAAACTGCGTGAACTTCGCAGACTCTGGAGAGTTTTGCGGCGACAC
Source organism: Methanoregula sp. (assembly GCA_003136075.1). Lineage (GTDB taxonomy): Archaea > Halobacteriota > Methanomicrobia > Methanomicrobiales > Methanospirillaceae > Methanoregula. The sequence continues at coordinate 4,343 of PNBP01000074.1, forward strand.
AAAGACCAACCGCACCCGCACCAAGCACCAGAACCTTCATCGCAAGACACCTTTTCCTTTAACCGGTTGGCGTGAAACCCCATGAGGATTATCCTGACTAAGACGGTTTTCCATCATTTTCCCCTCTTGCGTAAGGCTTTTTTCTCCATTGCTTGCAGCTGCTCCTTGATCTCAATGGATGGGGTAAAACCGCCAATCCCGTCTTTTGCCACAACGCGATGGCACGGTACGATGNNAATGAGTGGAGTAGGGTTGTGCGCCATGGTACGCCCCACCACGCGGGGCGATGTCCCGATGATTGCGGCAATCTCCCCGTACGTTGCCGTTGATCCGTAGGGTATCTGTTGGACCGCCCGGTAGATCTGTGCTGCAACATGATCCCCTTCGCAGGAGATCGTTGGGAGCACCGAGAGGTTGATGACCTGTCCGGCACAGTACTTCAGAACCTGTGCCGGCACCGGACCGGGAATACCTGTTGTTGCAAACCGGACCCGGCGAACGGTTGTCCCATCGCTCCAGACATGGACGTGCCAGAGCCCGAACCGGCACGATCCTCCTGTCACTTCCATACGGCAATCAGCTCCCGGAAGCGTGCAAGGTCGCACTCCACCATCTCTTCCTGCATCCCCGAAGGCAGCGCCGTGCGTACCCGGGGCTCCATGAACCGGCGTTCGCCCAGCACCAGCACCCCCCGGTCTTCCGGCGTGCGCAATACCCGGCCGAGCGCCTGCAGTGCACGGTTGATCGCCGGCAGCGTGTAGCAGAGGAACTCTCCCTCGTTGCCGTACTTGTGCCGGAAATACTCGATGATCATACGGCGTACGCGGGTGAACGGCGCAAGCGGAAGCCCGATCACCATCGCACCGGAGAGCATCTCACCCCGGTAATCGAGTCCTTCGCTCCATTTCCCACCGCAAACGGCAAACATGATCCCGGATTCCCCCTGTGAGGGAAGGGAGAGGAACTCGTTCAATGCAGCCCCGGCATTTGCCGCATCACGGGGTTCAATGAACACTTTCCGCCGGCTGATATGGGGGGCGGCAAGCGCTGCATACGACTCCAGTATCTGGTAACTGGGGAAATAGATCGCCCGGTTTTTCTTCAGGGACGCAAAAGCAGTGATATAGTGCACGATCTTATCGGAGTTCTGTGCGTTCTGCCGCAGGGAAAAGGCGGTGGTGATATCGGTAGCGCCGCAGATCAACCGGTTTTCTTTGGGGAATGAGTTGGGCATCGCGAGCGTTGCGACCGGTGCATCATTGAAATAGAGGCGCCGGTAGCTGTCAACGGGGGAAAGCGTTCCCGATATAAGGATACAGCAGGCATGCGCCGAGCAGATCTCGGTCAATGGAGCAGACGGATCGATGTTGCGCACTTCGAGAATAATCCCCTCGTCAGTTCTCCGGTAGATTGTCAGGTAGGCCGGATTGCGGGCGGACTGGGACAGCCGGTAGAGGAACGCCGTCAGCCGTTCAATTGCCGTCTCCCGGTACTCCCCGGATTTCTGGTTCTTTTCCCGGATTGTTTCGGCAAGTCCCATCAGCTCATCGACGATCTCATCCATGTCCTTGTAGAGCGAACCTTTCACGATCATCCGGTCAAAGATCCCGGGATCAAACCAGTCTTCAGGTTCAGGCGAATTTGCCAGCCCCCGGATAAAGTCTATAAGCCGGGGGAGGACGTGCTGGACTGCTTCTGCCCCTTTATAGTGCCGCTTCATGCCGGAGAGTTCACGGGTTGCCTGTTCGAGGTCTTTTTCTTCCAGTTCGACGCTCTCGATAGACTGGATTACATCCCCGCAGTTATGCGCTTCATCAATGAGGAGCAAGAGGTCCTGGGACTCCACATTCAGGCTGGCATACAGTTGATCCCGTATCCCGCGATCGAACAGGTGATGGTAGTTGAGGATAATCACGTCTGCATTCTTGGCGGCATGCATCATCAGTTCATATGGACAGACATCCCCGGCAAATCCGGCAAGTTCCTGGGGCCTGATCGCATCTGCCAGCACCCTCTCGGATTTTGAGCGGACACTTATCGAAGGCACCATTTTCACGCCGCTGGTATCGCCCGGCACAAACATCTTGCTTGCGATAAAATACGGGCAGATGATCGGATGTTCCCGGTCCATACGATGGATTTGCTGGACGATAAACGGGTCTTTTGACGGGACAAGCGAACCTTTCTCCGCCCGGTCCCGCATCAGGGCAGACGAGAACTGTTTCACCCCTTCGCACCGTCGGTAAATATCTCCTTCGCCTCCGAGCGGGCACATGCTTTTTTTCCCGACCAAGTATACGGTCTTTAATTTTGGCTGCTTCTTTTTCACCAGCGAGAGTTCCCGGATAAACGTGGTGAGCTGGCTGACGGTGCGCACGGCAATGACAATTTTTTTTCCGTTGCGCTCGGCAAGAAGGGACGCAACCACGCTTGACTTTCCGCTGCCGGTGGGGGCATCGATCATCGCGATACCACCATGTGCGGCGCATTCCCGGGCAAAGTCGAGCATGTGACGCTGGTGGGGACGGTACTGATCATACGGGAAGAACGAGTCAAGCGTGTCCATTAGGATAGATGTTGGCGCCCGGAGGTTTTAT
>PNBP01000099.1 GCA_003136075.1 Methanoregula sp.
TCCCTGGATTCCCGCCGTGCGGATTGCTGCCTGCTCTGTCAACTTGACCGGGAAATGCAACAGGGAGATGCCTGACGACTCCTCCTCAACCGGAGCGGCAGCCTGGGCGGCTGCTGCTGCGGCAGTTTTATTGCCTTTTGTGGGGGTGAGATCAAGGGATAGTTCGCGGCTCACAATATCTGCAAGCACCGCTTCACCCGTGTACCGGACAAACTCATCAATACCCCACTGGATGCAGTTTTCGGTGACCGTATCTTTCTCAAGCGTGAACAAAAGTTTCTTGCAGGTCATCTCGTGATCATCGACCATGAGGCTGTAGTTGGTCTTGTCGAACTGTGTGATCAGGTCGCTGTCATTTGAACAGAGTACCAGGAGGCAGGTGCCATCACGGACCGCAGAGAGGTCAAGGGGTTCGTCAACCTCTTCAACCTCAAAACGAGCAGCTTCAAGAATGAGCCTCATCGCATTCTTGGCTTTTTCCCGCATATCGTGTTCCATCATACATAAATTGCCATGGTCTTATAGAACAATTTTTCTATTGTAATATCCGAGATTACTACAATGACCCGTCCTCTCAAATTTGTCGATCATAGTATTGAGGATTACGCGATGCAGGTTACGTTCAATCCTGCAGAAGGGACGGGAACGGTCGTATATAACCTTTCCCTGATCAAAAACGAGGACTATGAATACGCAGTCTCGATCTTAAAAGATGCCTATAAAACCGGTGTCAGCGTCAGCGGGATGGTGAAGTTCTACCGTTCAGGAGAAAAAATATCTGAATTTATTGTCCCGAAGGATTGTACTGCGATCTGTACAATCTGCAGCATCACGTTTGATGGGCTTCTCATCAGGAGGGGGGTTCCGGTAAACCCAATCGGCGGGGGGGTAGTCGAGATCGAGAACCGGACGCCTATCCGGTTTACGCATATCATCCACTATGAATACACCACTATCGACCCCTTACAGGTCCTGATCTCCCAAAAGATCACGTCGGTCAATAATGTGATGAGGAAAGGGAGCGGGAACATATTGGCAAACATCCGGGAGTTCCACATGGAGGCAGAACCACTTGTTGGGATGGTGCTTGATGAACTGGCAAGCAGCGCCATCATGGGAATCCTTGAGGTGGGGATGCCTAATGTCCCCCTGCTTGGTGTGCCGGTGAGCCCACAGTACGTGGGGATTGCAGCGGTTGGCGGGACAAACCCGATGGCCGCCATCAGGGAAGGGGGGCGATGGGTGAACACGCAGGCTATGAAAGGCATGATGGATATCGGTGAAATGGTGGAGATCCGGGATTTCTGATTCCCGGACGATATCCCTTTTTTACCATGACTTTATGGCGCATAGTGCGGTTCTCTCTCCAGTGCCGGATAATGATCGCACGATTATTTTAAAATCCGATAAAAATGTGCAGAGCTCTGAGTATACCGGATACCAATCGGGTTGTGGATGGTTTTTGCCTGCCATCACTTTATAGGATGCAATATAAATCTGTTACAACAACAGCGACAAGTGATACCTTATGAAATATCGCAGCGTGATGATCATTCTCCTTGTAGTATCTGCCTGCTGCAGTATGCCGGTCATGGGAGCCACAAAATATTTCGGGGGAAGCCCCCAGATGACCGCATATGTATCCGGTCTGAATGAGTTTGCTCCCGGTGATGATGCTACAATCAGTATAACTCTACAAAACAGTGGCACAACCGAGATAAAATTTACCAATTCAGGAGTCCTCCAGCCGGATGATTTGCCGACGACCGCCAAACTGGTAACCGTGGGACTCGGCTCGGGAAACGCACCGATCATTATCAAGTCCGATCCCCAGATTATCGGTGATCTTACCAGTCCCGGCACGAAACCTGTCCAAATCCATATAAAAACTCTTTCAGATGCAACAATCGGGCAGTACCAGATCCCGCTCACCCTCCAATACCAATATCTAAAGGTGCAGGATCAGGATGTAAGTGGTGTCCTCCAGTTCCTCTATAACAATGTCACGGACACCATCCCCATAACGATAAATATCAAACCCCATGTGAAGATCGCTGTGCTGGATGCAGTAGCGGAAAACCTCAATGTCGGTACGGAAGGCTACCTGAACCTGACTATCAAAAATATCGGATCTGATGGCGGGAAGAAGGCGACGGTGACGATTACCCGAAACGACAACAGCCTGGTTATCCCGACAGATTCAAGTGTCTATGTAGGAGATTTCCCGCTCAATGGCGTGATCACCTGCCAGTACAAAGTTGCCGCATCCAACAGTGCAGAGCAGCAGACCTATCCGGTCGATGTAACGGTCACCTACGAGAACGCGGACGGCGATGTGGTGACCTCTTCACCGGTAACTGTTGGCGTGCCGGTCGGTGGTAAGATCAGTTTTGCGGCAATCTCCCCGGTAGAGGTCGTGTATCCTGGCCAGACGTCGGTTCTGGAAGTAGTCTACGAGAATACCGGGACAAACACCGCATATAATGCACAAGCCCGGCTCAACGTGGANNCACGAGCACTGATAATGGTGCATTCCTTGGTACCCTGAAACCCGGTGAACGGACAACAGCCCGCTTCGCGATACAAACCGATTCACAGGCAGCAGCGAAAACCTATGCACTTGATACCGAAATCCGGTACCGTGACGCACTTGACAACAGCCAGATCTCCGATATGTTCAAGACCCCGGTGCAGGTCGTGGCAAAACCGCAGTCTGTTTCCGTTACGCAGGTGCTGCCAGTCGTTATCCTGATTATTGCCGTCCTGATAGGTGCCGGATATTATCTGTTCGTTGTGAGAAAGAAGAAGTGATGCCCGGATGGGAAGGGGAACTTCCTCCACCAGCGGTACGAACGGTTGAGGAGATGCGCCCGGTTCTTGCTGAACCGGTATGCAGGGAGAGCGGTGCTCTCTATTTTATGTACCGGGATCTATCAAAGTCCGATGCGGACCGCACATGGCTTCTCTTTCACCATCTCCGGTATGATCTTACGGTCATTCCCCCCCGGAATCTCTGCGGGGAATTTGTCAAGACAAAAGGGCACTACCATCCACGGAACGCTGCCGGATCAGGGTACCCGGAGATCTATGAGGTGCTTGAAGGCACTGCATGGTACCTTCTCCAGTCACGGATGCTTGACGACATGGTGCTTGTTAAGGCACAAACCGGGGATTTGGTGATCATACCCCCGGAGTACGGGCATGTCTCCATCAACCCCACCCCACATGAGACCCTCGTGATGGCAAATATTGTTTCAACCGGATTTGAGAGTGAGTATGGCGAGTATGAAACGCATCACGGCGCTGCATATTATGCAATGAGTTCTGGCGATCTCATAAAAAATCCGTATTACCCGAAGGTGCCCCCTGTCCGGAGAATGGGGGCAACCTGCGGGAAAGGGATATACCGGTTCTGTTCCGGCCCCCTCTATGGACTTGTCGGCAACGAGGATGCACTTGCCTTCCTCAACCATCCGGAACACTACCGTGCGGTTTTTAGCGTTCTGCTAAAAGACTAGGCGCAGGCAGGTGCTTGTGCGCGCTCTTTTTTACCAGAGCGAGCACCTTTTCTTCCGTTGGTGTTGTCGCCGTCCACTCACGTTCCTCAAGTGACATAAGCGACTGGTCGATCATGGCATACGAGAGACCGATTTCCCCTTCATCGCTCTGGCCTTCCCATAAGCCGGCGGACGGTGTTTTTGTTATGATGGGTTCTGGAATCTCCATTTCCAGGGCCATTTCATAGACCTGTGTCTTATAGAGGTGCACGAGGGGCTGAAAATCTGCGGCATTGTCCCCGTACTTGGTGCAGTAACCGAGCATGTACTCGCTCCGGTTTGATGTACCACACAAAAGCCGGTGGTCACGGTTCGCATGGTAATACAATATGGTCATACGGATTCGCGCCATCAGGTTGCCGAGCAGATACCGGGATTCTGCAAATTCCGGCATGGTCTTAAACGCAGCAAGCATCGGTTCGATTGATATGACCCGGTGTTTCATTCCCAGCTGCGTGCAGAGGGCTGCGGCATCCTCTCTGTCAGCCGTGCTGCTGACCGCAGATGGAAGAGAGAGTGCAAGCACCTTATCGGCGCCGATTGCGCGACAGCAGAACGCCGCCGCAACGGCAGAGTCCACACCACCGCTTAATCCGATAACAATTCCTGTGCACCCGCTGTTCCAGTAGGCATACCGGATCATCTGCTCGACCTGCCCCATCCTGCATCCAAGTTCTTCGGCCACAAATAATGCTCCCTTAGGACAATAAGCGGACAAATTTTTTCAACTGTTCGGTGTTCCCCACCGCGATCACGGCATCCCCGGCAAACAACCGTTCATCATCCCCGGGTGTAACGATAATCCGGTTTGCTGCTTCAATGCCGATGATGCGTACACCGGTGTCTATGCCCGCGCTCCTTACGGTATGATTGGTGGGATGCCTGATATGCTTGAGCACCACCATCTCTCCGTCGGGCAGGTTGAGTAGGATCGTGACGATATCCTCAAGGACAATCCTGCCGATGGTCTGCCCCCCGATCATCGGCAGAAGTGCGACATAATCTGCCCCGGCACGGTAGAGCTTGTCAACAGAGCCGGGCTCGTTTGCCCGTGCGAGGATGCGTATGCCCGGGTTGAGATTGCGGGCCATAAGGGTGGTAAAGATATTTACATCATCGTCATTCAGTGCGACGATGCAGAATTGGGCAGATTCAATCCGGGCTTGTTTGAGGATAAGCTCGTCCTCGGCATTGCCCACAACCTGATTTACCTCATACTTGCGTCCATCAACGACTGTACAGGCGATTTTTGACGCCAGCATCTCGTCATATGCCGCAGAGCCAACATCTCCAAACCCTGCGATAACGGCATGCCCGATTGCCTGGATGTCAATCTCCAGATCTTCATGGACCGATCTCTCGATATCTCCAGCCCTGCCAAACAGGAAGAGAGATGTCGTGGTATCGATCACTTCGTCTGGACTTGGTCGGGAAATGAAAGTTCCGGATTTCCAGATAAACAGGACATGGATGCCATACCGCTCAAAAAGACGCAGGTCAGCAAGAGTTTTTCCCACTGCCCTGCTGCCGGACATAACCGGAATATGGATAAGCCTGAGTTCCTTTTCCGGGCTGATATCCCGGTTAATACTTAACCGGTCAAGTCCGGGGATTTCCGGGGCGCTATCCCCGGTGGGATTCAGGACCGCATGCCGTGCGAGAATACGGCCGGTTGCATGTTTTGGGGAGAGGACATATTCTGCACCGGCATACCGCAGGTAACGGTCAAAAGAAATCTTGTCAACAACCGAGATGATATGAGCTTTTGTGATCTCCCGTATCCCAAGGATGATGCTTGCTGTTGTCCTCTCGTTCTCGCAGATGATGACAAACTCAGCGGTTTTGATACAGGCCTGCTCCCAGGTCTGCGGGTCATCATACTCCCCCCAGATGACATACGCGTGCCTCCGGTTCTTTTTTGTCAGTTCCCGCGCAGCAGTCTCGTCTTTTTCCACGAGCAGAATATCTTTATCGGAAATCATCAGGCTCTCGACAAGCGCCCGCGAGAGTTCCCCGTTCCCGATGATCACGGTATGCCCGAACAGCTCATGGGGGGTGTTGCGTGGCGGCGCAGAGCGGAGAACCGAAACAAGGTAGGGCGTGAGGAGGAGGGGAATCACCATGAAGATCATGATCACGCCGGTAAACATCATGATGGTTGAAAACAGCATCATGGTCTCGTTATGGAAAGGCAATAAATCCCCATACCCGGTGGTCGTGATCGTCTCCACGACAAACATAAACGATTGCGCCCAGTTGACCGGTTTGTCTTCAAGTACCGGGTAAAACGTGTGAAATACGAGTGTATATACGGTGATCAGGAGCATGAACAGGACAAAATACAGGAAAACCCGCATTTCAGCCGAAGTGTGAATGATCCGCCAGATAATGCTCTTTTTCGTGGTCATGTACAGTGTTCTCCTTTAAACTCCCCGCGAATCCGGCAGCTCCCGCAGATGCCCGCAGTGCAGAGTTCCCCACAATCGGGGCACGTCTCTACCCCATCCATGTGTTTGCTGCCTGCACTCACCAGATTTTCCCGGAGGTTGATCAATGCATACCGGGTTGCCGGATGGTTGTGATCATATGCTTCCAGCATCGTTTTCAAAGTATCGTGCAGGGAGTCATCGTTGAGAGAATCGAATGCCGGTGTACATGTCCCCCCCTGCATTTCCGCATACATCCGCACCTCCTCTTCCGGCACCTGCATGAACGGAGCGATTGCCGGTAAAAATTCTCCTGTTGTCCTGTGCGGCACGATCATCTGCTCCCCGGCCCCGGCTATCATCTGCTCCAGTACATCCCGTGCCCGATCATCGAGCGTGAGCCCGTATGCAATCCTGGTACATCCATGGTCGCGGGCGATCCGGTGGAGCAGGGTGCGACAGAGTACCTTCCTGTACTGTCGGGAAACCAACAGGCCTTTTTCCTGCGCGATCTCGTCCAGAGTGACGCCAAACGCCTCTTTGAATGATCCCACATGGTAGGGTACACCTTCTGATTCTGCCATCTTCACCGCTTGTGCCGCGGCCGGGTCGCTGGCCGTTCCTTCATCGATTGTGATTGCCGAAATCCGGACGTCACGGCGCTGTGCAGTAAGTTTTTTCAAAAAAATAAGAACTGCATACCCCTGAGCATTCCCGGAAAGTGCGATGGCAATATGGTCACCGGAACGCATCCCATGGTGCGACCGGATTTCCCGCTTTGCCTTAGCCTCTACGTCTGCGATAAAATGTTCACGGCAGAGGTGTTGCCCGGAATACTTCTGGCAGAGAACCGCATCCCTCCCGCACTTATCGCACCGCATGAACGTTATCCGGTGTATTTTTAGATGACAAAAGATGTTTAATCTTTGTGATGATTACGGCGGNNTGTTCAGATCTTGGATAATGGGAGATGTTTAATGTTGTGATGCTCCGGCGACAGCGACCACGGAGACCATGATTTTATAGTCTGCCACATAACCACTGTAACAATCATGGTCGTAGCTCCCGAGCATATCCGCACGCTGCACAAATATGAAAAGGCCATCCTTGCCGCTCTCGAGCGCCTGATGAAGCGGTACGAATGGGTGCCGCTGGACACGCTCCAGCAATCGACCGGGCTTTCTGAATCCGAAGTGATGTACCGGATTTCACGGATGATGGAATGGGGCATGGTGCGGTTCAACGCGGTGCCCTATGACGGGTATGCACTGGTTTTTGGCGGGTACGACACGCTCGCCCTTTCGACACTTGCCCGGAAAGGAGTCATCTCCGCACTCGGCTCCAAGATCGGGGAAGGAAAGGAATCCGTCGTCTTTGAAGCACTGGGTCTTGGGCCGGTGGCGATCAAGTTCCACCGGGTAGGAGGACGCTCATTTAATACAGCCCGGGTGAACCGGGAATATATTCCCGAAACCGGCAACTGCCCGTGGCTGCTGGCATCCCGGCTCTCTGCAGAGCGGGAATATGCAGCCCTTATGGCACTGCACCCGAAAGTATCCGTGCCGCTTCCCATCGGACAGAACCGACACACGGTGGTCATGGCGTTAATTGACGGGCCCGGCCTGAGCCGCTGCCGGCTGGAGGATCCGCTTGCCATGCTCGAAGA
>PNBP01000004.1:0-183 GCA_003136075.1 Methanoregula sp.
CTGGATGGATGCAGGCTTTCGCGGCACGATCACCCTTGAGATGTGCAACGTGAACTCGCGGCCCGTGAAAGTCTATGCGGGGATGCCCATCGGCCAGCTCGTCTTTTATACCACTGAACGGGCAGAGAATCCCTATTTTAAAAAAGGCGACGCAAAATATCTCGACCAGCGGCAGGCAACCCT
>PNBP01000004.1:199-8270 GCA_003136075.1 Methanoregula sp.
GCAAAAAAGAAGACAAAGATGGCGGAAGAATGCTCCGTCATGTCAGACCGTGAAGAGGAAGCCCTCACCGTATTCTGCGCCGTAGAATCCATCGATGAGGAAGACCTCGAAGGCGTTGTCAGCCAGGCAGTTGAAGAAGTTAAGAAAACAGCCGGGCAGGTCAATGTCAAAAAGATCGTTCTCTACCCGTATGCCCACTTGTCAAGCGACCTTGCCCCACCTGACATTGCCATTGCCACGCTCAAAGCGATGAAGGAATCTCTTGACGCCGAAGGTTTTGCCGTGAAGCGTGCACCCTTTGGCTGGTATAAATCGTTCAAGCTCTCCTGCAAAGGTCACCCGCTCTCTGAACTTTCAAAGACGATCGTTCCCGGTGAAGAGACGGTCAAAAAAGAGAGAGCAGAAGTCACCCATGACTGGTTCGTCATGACGCCGGACGGCAAGACCCACGACTACCACCAGTATCTCGATACTACCCCGTTCGGGTATCTTGTCAAGAAGGAGCTCGGCGTCGCAGAACCGACCGGCGGCGAGCCGGCACACGTCGAACTTATGCGCTCAAAGGAACTCGTGGACTACGAGCCGGCCAGTGATGTCGGGTGCCTGCGCTGGATGCCCAAAGGCAAGATCGTCCGTGACCTGCTCGCGGATTACGTGCTCCACAAGGTGCTCGAATACGGCGGAACGCCGGTCGAGACCCCGGTCATGTACGACCTTGGCGACAAGGCGATCTACGAACACGCCGATAAGTTCGGCGAGCGGCAGTACCGGTTCAAGAGCAATAACCGGAACATGATGCTCCGGTTTGCTGCCTGCTTTGGCATGTTCTCCATCATGCGGGACATGCACATCTCCAAAAATACCCTCCCCATGAAGATGTACGAGCTCTCCACCTACTCGTTCCGCCACGAGCAGAAGGGTGAAGTGATCGGCTTAAAGCGCCTGCGCTGTTTCACGATGCCCGACATGCACTCGCTCTGCACCGATATGCTTGAAGCGATGAAGTGCTTTGAGGAGCAGCTTGCCATCGGCTGGCAGACCGGCCGGGACTTTGAGACAAAACTGGTCGCCGCATTCCGGTGCACGAAAAAGTTCTATGACGAGAACGAGACGTGGGTCAAGAAGATCGTAAAGGAATCCGACTGCCCGATGCTCATCGAGATCCTGTCCGATCGCGTCCACTACTGGGAGGCAAAGATCGATCTCGCGGCGATCGATGGCCAAAACCGCCCGATCGAGAACCCGACGGTCCAGATCGATGTCGAAAGCTCAACCCGGTTTGACATCAAGTACTACAAGGATGACGGCACGCCCGTCTACCCGCCGATCCTCCACTGCTCACCAACCGGCAGTAACGAGCGGGCGATCTGTGCAATCCTCGAGAACATCTCCACACAGGAAGTCCCGTCACTCCCTACGTGGCTCTCCCCAGTGCAGGCACGTGTTGTGACGGTTGCCGAGCGCCATACTGCCTATGCACAGGATATCTGCAATGCCCTGAACGCGGCACAGGTCCGGTGCGATATTGATGACCGCGAAGAGAGCGTCGGTAAGAAAGTCCGGGAAGCCGGTATGGACTGGGTGCCATACGTTATCGTTATTGGTGATGATGAAGTCGCCAGTAAAAAACTCACGGTCACGATCCGCAGGAAATCGCAGCCCAATAAGCCCCACAAGGAGCAGCTCACGGTCGACGAACTGGCCGCCGCAGTGAAAAACGAGATCGGCAGTATGCCGTTCCGGCCGCTCTATACCCCCCGCAAGCTTTCCCTGAAAGCCCGGTATATCTGATTTTTTTCTTTTTTTTTCTGCCAAAATCAGATTCATCCCTTTCTATCTCTCCGGAAAGAGTGAATGATGTATCACAATCAGTATTGACTATTGATTGTCTGAATACGTCGAAGAGATTATACATGGGGTTAGAAAAAAGATCGATCCGATGGGATGCCTGGAGTACAGACGTATCCGACTTGAAAAGTCTTATTGCAATTAATACCCGGATCAGGGGAACTCTCTTTCCTTATAAAAAAACACTCCCTCGCCGCTGACTCCATTCTTTTCGACATTGATAGCACGTGAACTTGCCTCGACCGATCCTTAAACTCTTGCAGTACGGACACTGATTACATTGTTTGAGAGTCTCGTGTGTCCTAAGGTATTCTTCTGATGTGTCTTGCGTATCGCTGAAGTTCTATTGAGATCCCTCCATCTACCTGCCTGAGTTTATCTTAATGATTATTACTGCGGAATCACCTGATTTAATCACATATTGTCATGGTATACCGTAAATTACGGCGGAAACTTTTAAACCGGAACAACCGGGATCAATTCATAATTTTTATTATCTATCCTGAATAAAATCAATATCTGGTATGGCGAAGTTTGATTGCAACTGGTGCGGGAAATGCTGTGCAAGTTTTGGTGAATTTATAAAAATTGAACGGCAGCTCACGGAACGGGATTACTATTGCCGGTATGGTATTACCAATGAGGTCTTCCCTGTCCACGTACAGCCTGAGTTTGCTGATGAGATCGAGGAAGAATTCACAGAATCTGACCCCAAAGGAACCGATTCTACCAAAAAAGGATGCATTTTCATGCGGAAGAACCCTGAAGGAAAAGGTTTTGCCTGCGCAATCTACCCGACCCGCCCCAATATCTGCCGGGAGTTCGAGTGCTACCGGATGCTGATCCACCACCCGCAGAGCGGCGAGATGCGGGGGAAGGTGATCGGCATCAACGAACTCAAAACCCACGATGAGATCCTGAATGCTATCTGGAACGAGGAGATTGCCCACCTTCCCCACCCATTCACCGGCCATCACGCCCCGGCAGAACACACTGCTGCATCCGGAGCCCCGCATGTTCACGGGCATGACAGCCATGTGCTTGCCCATATCTACGATCTGGGCCATGGCAACGACACCGAGTGGGTGTCTGCAGTGATCACCGTTCTTGCAGCCAACGGGTACCGGGGCGATCCGGTAGAGTAAATGCGCTCTCTCTTGCAGGACGACATTTGTGACAGGACCTTAGGTTGTGACTATTAACCAGGTGTGATGCTATTTCCACGATCATTTCAATAAAAAAATACCTGTACAGGGTCATGGAAGAATCCCCGGAAGGTAACGGGGCAGCCCTGCATTTCAATTACTTCATGACCGCGTTGATTATCATCAACGTGGTGGCGGTGATCCTTGAGACGGTCGAACCGCTCCACAAACAGTTTTTCCTCCTCTTTACGGCGATTGACATCATCTCGATCGCGTTCTTTACCGTTGAATACTTCGTCCGGCTCTGGATATGCACCCTTAACCCGGCTTTCTCCCACCCGGTTACCGGCCGGCTCCGCTACATGGTATCGGCATTCGCCGTGATCGATCTCCTCTCGTTTCTGCCATTCTATATACCGGTCATCATTCCGCTCGATCTCCGGTTCCTCCGTATCCTGCGACTGTTCCGGCTCATCCGGGTGATGAAGCTTGGCCGGTACTCGCATGCGATGCAGACCTTCCATACCGTGATCGAAAAGACGAAAGAGCAACTCCTCCTTGCACTCTCGATCCTTTTTGTAGTCCTTGTTCTTGCAAGCAGTATGATGTACTATGCGGAGCATGAGGTCCAGCCGGAGAAATTCGCCAGCATCCCGGATGCAATGTGGTGGGCGATTGTCACACTTGCCACCGTCGGGTATGGCGACATTTATCCCATCACCCCTCTCGGGAAGGTGATCGGAGGTGTGGTTGTGGTGACCGGCATCGGGATCTTTGCCCTGCCTGCGGCCATCCTGTCCGCCGGGTTCATTGAGGAGATCCAGGCAAAAAAGGTAGTAATCTGCCCCGCCTGCGGTCACCGTATTGGTGGTGATTCCAGCAAAGAACATGACCAAGAGCCTGATGAACCCAAAAACCCCGGGCCATAACCCGCCGAGTTGGTTTTGTGGCCCTGTTAAAATTCTTATAGGTTACACTGCATTAACAAACGAATCAGAAAACAGTAATTAGTTCAAAAGTGCTGCTATGGGGATTCGAACCCCAGTCGCGGGCGTGAAAGGCCCGCATGATTGGCCGGACTACACTATAGCAGCGCGTTGTTTTAACTAATTTTACCCCTCGTCATAAATAGGTTATGGAGGGGGATGCCCGACAGTGATGAGCCGGTTTTTCCACGGCTTGGTCTCTCCCGGGAAAATTCAAAAAAATAGTGGGATATACGGGAAAAGTCCTGTTATTTCTTCTGGTAAATCGGATACCCCTCGGTTTCCGTTACCGTCTTGAAAGCGGCCATCAGCTGCCGCGTAACCGGCCCGGGTTTTCCCGTACCGATCACACGCCCGTCAATCCAGGTGATGGGCCCGACTTCTGCTGCAGTACCGGTGACAATGACTTCATCAGCGGTATACAGGTCAAAGTACCCCATGTTCTGCTCTTTTACCGTGATCCCCAGCGACTCTGCAATCTCCAGCATGACCATCCGGGTCACTCCGCGCAGGTTGTTAAGGGTCGGCGGGGTAATAATCTCGCCGTTTTTTACCACGTAGATATTATCCCCGGACCCTTCAGACAGGTACCCGTTGGTGTCAAAGAAGATCGCCTCGTCGCCGCCCTTGTAGTTTGCTTCTATCTTTGCGAGGATGTTATTGAGATAGTTGAGGCTTTTTACATTCGGGGGCATCGATTCCGCCGGGTTTCTGCGGATAGAAACGGTGACCCCTTTGAGACCAATCTCGTACAGGTCGCCGTACATCGCACCCCATTCAACGCAGATCACCACAACCGAGGGCCTGGCACATTTTGTCGGGTCGAGACCCATCGTGCCTTTTCCCCGCGTGACAATCGGGCGGATGTACGCATCTTTTAAGTTGTTCTTCCGCATCGTTTCACAGATCACATCCGTGAACTCCTCTTTGGTGAGGGGGACCTTCAGGTCGATGGTTTTTGCTGAATCATACAGCCGGTCTATGTGTTCCTTGAGCCGGAATATCCTGCCATTATATGACCGGATCCCTTCAAAGACGCCATCCCCATAGAGAAATCCATGATCAAAAACAGAGATTCCCGCCTTGTCATCGGGCAGGTACTCCCCATCAAGGTAAATAATCATAGTTTGAGATGGGGCGTTGGGGGTTTTGTAGTTTTTTCTTTGATATGCAATAAAAAACCGTTTTTGCAGTGGGCGGTATTTCATGGACCACCCACCGGCCCTCCAGGGGGAGTGAAATCGACAGGAAAAATCTGACCTGCTTTATTGCATGCGTTCTTGTACCCTGCACCATATATCTTTGCTTTTTAGCAGCGTACCGGAAATTATGTCACCGCAATTGAGAAATAAATCCGGCCTTTTCTCCAAAAAAAAGCTCTGTAGGAATCCTCAAATTGAATTGCCATAACGTTCTTGGGGTCTCCGGCAATCCTTGCCTTCGCNNTCCAGTGCCCTTGATCAGCAGAGAACATCTTCTCCCTTTATCAAAGTCAGGTCTAGTGCGTGGAGTGGCACCGTTCCACGAAATGCCGGAACATATCCCTGCTTGCCACCGGGTGCAGGTGGGTATAACTGCCCAGCGTGTTATGGATTACGGCGCCGTCAAACTGGTCCTGGATGCCAATTCCCCGCGAAAGCCGGTAGGCAAACTGCGTGTCCGGTGCAAGTTTTACTTCTGAATAATGGAATTCGTGACCGCGGAAATGAGCAGTACCCATGGGACCCAGATTCCCGCTCGTTCCCTCAACGTAGCTTACGACACGCCGTGCAGGCATCCGGGTTTCACCGGAAAATACCCCGCACATCGCAAAGGACTGATCGCGTTCTGCATCCTGCCAGCCTTTCTTTAACGTCATCCGGTCGGTCAGGTACATGAGCCCGCCACACTCGGCATAGATTGGACTGCCCGCGTTGGACACCTCCCGGATTGCTTCCCGCATCTGGTCATTTGCTTCCAGTTCAGCAACAAACAGCTCCGGGTATCCGCCGCCAATAATATATCCGTCCGCATCCGGCAACCGGTCATGCACCGGACTAAAACGGATCACTTCAGCGCCAAGCAATCGCAGTATGTCGAAGAGGTCCGCGTAATAAAAATTGAATGCTTCATCAAAAGCGACACCAATACGAACCGTGATCGGGGATGCCTGATCAAAGAGTGTTGTTTTTTGGACAGGAGCAGGGATCTCTTTTGCAAGCGAGGTGAACCGGTCGAGATCGACATAGTTTCCGATAAGTTTGGTAATGGTCTCAATCCGGGCATCGAAATCGCCACGGCCGCTTCCTTCCCGGTACGGGACAAGCCCGAGATGGCGCATCGCAAGGTGCATCTCTTCCATGCGGGGGATTGCACCGATCACCGGGACACCACAATAGTGTTCGATGGCAGTGGTCGCTTTTGTTGTGTGCGATCCCCCTTTCACGTTGTTCAGGATAATGCCGGCAATGTGGACGTCCCGGTCAAATGCCTGGAAACCCTTGACAATCGCGGCTGCACTGCGGGTGATGCTCTGGGCAGATATGACAAGAACGACCGGGATTTCAAGTGACTTTGCAATCGCTGCGGTGCTGCCGGTATCATCGAGTGCTTCAGCGCCTTCATACAACCCGCGGACACCTTCCACAAGCGCAAAATGTGCACCCCGGCACCCGTAGGAAAAAATATCCTGTACCTGGGAAGGGATCAGGGCAAAACTGTCAAGGTTCCTGCACGGCCGACCGGAGACTGCTGCAAGGTAGGAGGGATCAATGTAGTCCATCCCCACTTTAAAGGTCTGGACGGTCCCTTTTTTGGCAAGAAGCGCAGAAAGCGCGAGGCTGATGCTCGTCTTCCCGCTGCCGGAACGGTCGCCGGTGACGAGCAGGGCCTTCATACCAGGCTCCGCAGGACGGCACCAAATTCACTGCCCACTATATCTTTGACCCCCATGGTCTTTGGATGCAGGTCGATTTCCACCATCACGTGCTGGTGCCCGATTGCCCTGAGAGGCTCTACCTGCCGGGGACCGTTTGTGACAGAAAAACATTCGATCCCGTCGGTGTATTCCTGCGGGATTGCATGCGGCACACCGGCAATCAGCGCAAATGCGGGAGCAATTTCTTTAATCCGCTTTCCAAGCGCATCACCATTTGCGCCGTACTCATCGAGAGCACCGATCCGCTCAAAAACCATCCCCCGCTCTTCCATCTCGTGAGAGATCCGCTGTGCATCTGCCCGGACTTTGGGAAGTCCACGGTTTTCAAGATTGGCGATGTAGGTGATATCCGCATCCGGGCAGGCATCGTGCAGGGCGATAAGTTCATCGGCGAACATATAGGCGGTCTCTTTTTTCGCGTTTAAGATAGCGACTCCTTTCTTCCCGCTGCGTGCACATTCGATCAAACGTTGTGCGGCGATGTGCTTTAAGTCACCCCGGGACGGTTCGATATATGCCTGCGATGCTGCACCGCGGAGCCTTTCTACCTCGTTTGCTTTTTCCATGAGCGTGTGCTGGCGGGTAAGTTCATCTTCGGTAATCCAGCCCGCTGCCTGCGCCGCATCCAGCGTAGCAAGGACCCCGGCGATATTTTCCGGGAAACCGGCATGGATGTCCACGGCAATCGTGGGGGTCGATATGCCTGAACTATCGATAGCGGACGGCAGGTCCTCGCCGATGATCATGGAAACACAGGTCCCGATTACCGCCATCCGGTGCACGGGAAAGTGTTCTTCGGCATATTTCAGGACATCCACAAGCGGTTTTTCCCCGCCAANNGGCATCCCATCCTCTTCTAACAGGCGGGCATGTTTGAAGGAACAGCCCGAAGGGCCATGCAGGATTGCAACACCTACCTCCAGATCCCGGGCGGTATAGAGCGCGGCGACAATCGAACTCGGGCGGGGGTGCATATACTTCATTGACATGTTGTTATCTCCACGTCTTGACGGAAAGGACAATAGAACCTTGCTTTGTTATCCGCAGTGCAGTCTCGCGGGCATCAGAGAGTGTTGCACATACTGCATCCGGGGTCCATGGCTTGTGCAGACCCGCGCTGTCCCTTTTCAGCGGGGGATTGCCTACCCACACGATCCTATCCGGTTGAACCTGTT
>PNBP01000087.1 GCA_003136075.1 Methanoregula sp.
CAGAATAGCCAGTATATTTTCCTCTACCGTAAGCTTCCGGAATATTGAAGGCTCTTGAGGTAGATAATTCAATCCTTTTCTCGCTCTTTTGTACATTGGATCTTTACTGATATCTTCATCATCCACCGTTGCTGAGCCGGACGTTGGGGTGAGCATCGTGGAGAGCATCGAGAGGGTTGTTGTTTTGCCGGCGCCATTGGGACCCAGCAGGCCAAAAATCTCGCCTTTATCAATATCGAAGGATATGGCGTCGACCGCGACCAGGTCATTGAAACGCCGGGTCAGGTCCTGGATGTGCAATGCGACCGTCATGAGATTATTTTCCTGTTTCATCCTCCTAAAAGAAGGTGTTCCCGTATAACTTCTGCCGTGTTCTTTTAATACGCTTATTACCGGGATCCACGAGAAATTCCGGGTGGGCGATTAATTACTGCCAAAACGGTGGGGCAAAGATAAACGAAGATTTCCTTAAAATCGATGCGGGTCGGGGGACGTTGCCAAATCTGCGCCCCTAAAAAGAAAAAATAGGGATGGGCGATTATATCCCCCAACCGGACTACTTCATCGCAGATGTCCAGAGGCCGATCACATTTCCTTCGGAGTCCTGGATAACCGCTGTCAGCCCGACCCCCTTGATCTCCTCTTTTGGCATCATGATCCTGCCACCCAGATTCTCCACGTTCGCCAGCACGTTGTCGATGTCCTCGATCTCAACGAAATTGATGATGGATTCGGTCATATGCCGTTTGTACAGTCCGCCCGTGTTCAAAGTGCCGTTCTTTGCTGCCCCGGTGCTGATATCGTGGTATTGCATCTCTGCAAGTTTCGCAGTGTCCATGGTGTTTTTAGTCGGTTCAATCTTCCAGCCGAGAAGGGTACGATAGAAGTGCTTTGCCCGCTCAACATTGTCGGCCGGGATCATGAAGTGTGCGATGTCTGCCATAGGCAGGTATGTAAATTTAAATCATATTCAGGTTTTGGGTGCGTCCTTTTGTGTATTCTGACCCGGTTCTTTTCTTATCTTTCCTCAATAGTGGATAATATATCGTCTGATGCCTGTGTGAGATTATCAGTGTTTTTTGATTTGGGAAACTTGTTGCAAATTACGGTTCTGTTGAAATCCTCAAATTTTCCGTCATTCACTTGGTCTCGACAATAATGAGGAGGGTAACCCCCTCTCTCCCCCAAGGGGAGCATCTCCTTGACCCTCATTTTGTTCGAGGTTTTTCATCACCTTTCTGATGATTATTAAGAAACTATTGGATGATGCTCAAGCGGCGGTGGCAAACAGCACGATGTGCGAAAAAGCCTCCGAGTGAACCTTCACTATGTGTCTCATGGGGAAAAATGTTTTAAAAATGATTGTTGTTCTTTAGTTTTTTGCTGATATTGGCTGTGCTTTTTTAAAATGAATATCCAGCACACCATTTCTTAAGCTCATTTTGGCCCCATAGTTTATGACCTGTCCGGGGAGCGGGATGAAACGATGCAGGGAGAACGATCTCCGCTCATATCGGTAATTCCCGTCATCATCCGTTCGTTCCTCCTCCGCCCGATCGCAGGTAATTTTCAGGGTATTTTTATTGATCAGGTCAAGGGATATTTTTGAAGTTCCGTTTCCCGGGATCGTGTCCACCGTCACTATTACTTCATCGTCATGCTCTATGACTTCCGCGTTCAGGTTGTGCATATACTGGCACACGATGTCGGGGTTATCTTCTCCAGGCAACTGCAGATTATCAGCTGGTTCAAGAGCAAGCTGGTACAGGTAGTCCATGGATGCTCTGAGTTCATCGAGTTCATCATAGATTGATCTGTGAAATCGTCGTACCATTCTGTCTACCTCCTCCATGTTGTTGCCCAGGTGTACCCCACACCTGGTTACAGGCACGAGTGTTGTGCTTGCGAATATAGGTTTCGAAATACAACCATTTTTTTTGAGTTTTGAAACGTTCTGTTATAAACCGGTGTGAAATCGGCCAGGGGTTTCACCGAGTACGGTTTTGAGCACGGCCCGGTCGTAGTGGTTGCGATCAGGTTTGTTTTTCCCTATACCAATCCGGAGAAAACAAATATTCGTGAGGTGTGCCTTTTAAGCCATGGGCCTTGAGGTGACGGGCCCAAAACACCTACAGGGGTTCAAACGTTCTGTTGACATACACAATGTCATTGGTGTACCAGGTAAGGTAGAGCGAAGATGTGGCCAGTTCATCATTTCCCTGTAGTGGATAGATGTGTACCTGAATTTTTACAGGTTTTTTATTCTGTACGGGATCATTGTCGGTGTATGTCCAGTAGATATCCCGGGAATCATCATTATTTACGGGATTCCCGAGAATGATTACATCGGAGGTCGAGGGAATGACCCGGATGAAATACCCGTAGTCCGCAGACCAGGAATGCCTGCTTGCTTCTATGGTCCGTCCGGATATATTCGCGATCTCCAGCCGCAATCCTTTTGCCGAGGAGATATGCGGGGAGAAATACTGCTGATCCGCCCGGATTTCCATCGTTCCTGAAACTGGGGCCTTACTATCAAGAACGAGGGGAACTGCAAAGGAAAGCAGAGCGAGGCATCCGATCACGAGGACGATAACGACAACCATGCTCATCCGGGGGTATTTTTCCCGGCCCGGGATTTTTATGGCAACGGTTTTCCCTATTTTCCATCCCAGCAATGCATAGATGAAAAGCGGGATAACGGTAAGCCCGATGACTGCCGCAAACTGCCATGACAGGTCATTCGGGATCAGGGGCAGCAGCATGATGAAAAACAGGATCAGGCCACACCACATCGGCACCAGACAACAGAGGAGGGTACTGCGCTCGGAATCGCCCTCGTACCATGTGATGAGCGTTCGTGACCCCCAAGTAATCCTGTTATTTACAGCCTCATCTCTCCTCCCCTCGAGAACAAGGCCAAACAGCATCAGAAAACAGATGGTCAGGAATAATGCCCCGAAAAAAATGATGATGGAGAGGAAGAGGGGGAGATAATTATTTGCATTGACAATCCATGATGAACCCAGAATCCGGGTTCCCATATTGGGGATTAAGGAGATCATGGTCCCCGTTACCCCGACCATGGTGAAAAGGCGGAAGTTTTCCCATAAAAAATCCTTGATAGTAAAGGCTTTTTTTACCTTTTTGTTGCAGGAGGGACACACACAATCCGGAGAGGATAATTCCCTGCCGCAATCCGGACAGATCTTCATGATGCTTTTGTGTACTCCTTCTCGGTTTAATAAATGATTTTTTTTAACCGTACATTTTGTTCCCGGGCGACCACAAAAAAAGGTTTCCCCAAGCCGATGTGGTCGGGGGATAGCCGGGTCCCGTGTAGATGTATAGACGTGGGCCGGTGACGGAGGTGGCGCCCCACCAGTCCCGTATGGTGGGAGAGTGGGAGGGGACCGGCGATGAGCGGGAGGAAGTTCAACGCATGTGAGCGTGAAGGGGGACTGGGGGCATAGGAAACTCGGGTATCTGGTACTAGTGTGGGATATCGAAGTGACGAGATTCTCTCTTTACGTGAGAAGAGACGTTATCGGATATTTAGCAGATACAAAGCGTTAATGAGTAATAGATTAATATTCACCAAAAAGGTCTCTGGTTTACATCGGGATGAATGGGTATAGCGGTATCCGCGGGATCTGCCTTTATCATGAGAACACCTGGTTCTTCCACGGGAAACCCAGAAGGATGCAATTGTATGCGAACGTGTAAGGTAACAAGTTATGTTCTGGTCATCTGCCTGGTCATCATCGGATTATCTTTTCTTGCCGGATGTACCCAGAGGGAACCGGCATCCGGAGTTGTGAAGACTGACGCCGGTTCTGTTTCCGGATTACAGCAGGATGGAATCAGAGTTTTCCTGGGGATTCCATTCGCGGCGCCCCCGACCGGGGACCTGCGGTGGAGACCGCCCGCGCCGGTACAGCCTTGGGACGGCGTGAAGGAGACAAAGGCGTATTCAGCGACCTGTCCCCAGCCGGGATCTCCGGCACCTTTGAACATGAGCGAGGACTGCCTGTTCCTCAATGTCTGGACCCCGGCACAGAGTGCTGACGAAAAACTGCCGGTCATGGTCTTCTTCTTTGGCGGAGGATTCAAGGAAGTTGCCTTTTCCATGCCGGCGTATAACGGGACCACCCTTGCAAAGAAAGGGGTCATCGTCGTCACGACAAATTACCGGCTCGGTGCTCTCGGGTTCCTTGCCCATCCGGAGCTCGATACCGAGTCCCCGCATAACGCCTCGGGCAATTATGGAATCCTCGACCAGCAGGCTGCCCTGAAGTGGGTCCAGCAGAACATCGGGGCATTCGGGGGTGACCCGTCCCGGGTGACCATCTTCGGGCAGTCGGCAGGAGCGGAAAGCGTCCTCGTCCACTTGGCGAGCCCGTCAAGCAAAGGGCTCTACCAGCAGGCAATTGTCGAGAGCGGCCCCTTTTGGGCGTACGGGGCGACTATCAATGCCACGCATCCGAAAGCATTTGCTGAACAGTTCGGCGTGGAGTACGCGACAAGCCTCGGGTACTCAGGCCCGGATGCGATCGCCCGGATGCGACTGTTAAGTCCCGAAGCCCTGATCAATGCGACGCCATCGCCGTCAGCAGGGTTCTGGACCACCCACACCGTCTTGTTCGAGCCCACAATCGACGGGTGGGTCCTTCCCGATACCATGGACAACCTGTACCTTCTCCACAAGGAGAACCCGGTCCCCCTCATGATCGGGAACAATGCCAATGACGGGACCACGCTCTCCGCGGGCGCCAACATGACCGTCCCGGAGTACGTGAGTTTTGTCAGGGGCAGGTTCGGGAAGGATGCCGATACGGTCATCGCGAACTATCCTGCCAATTCGACCGACGAAGTCCAGATCCGGCTGGCCCAGATCATGACCGATTACGACTTTTCTGACTCGGTGAAGTTTGCGGCGGGATCAATGGGTGCTGTCAGCCCGGACACGTACGTGTACCGGTACAGCTATATCCTTCCCGGGCAGTCCAACGGGGCATTCCATGGCAGCGAGACCCTCCTGTTGTTTGGTTTACCGGTCCCGGCGAATCCGGCGGTGGCTGCAAACGTGGTGGATCTCTGGACCCGGTTTGCCAGGACCGGGAACCCGAACGGCGGAATGAATATTACCTGGCCGAATTATACTAAGGAGAAGGGCCAGTATCTCGATATCAATGTGACTCCGTCGGTAATGGGATATGCCGGACCCACAACTCCCACCAGCTCAGGGACCTGGAAATTTGTGGTATTTGGTGATTCTCCTGACCCTGCGACGAACACAACCACCGGTGTCAGTCCGGCCCTCAGCCCGATTGCAAGGGCAATTTCCGCAGAGAAGCCTGACCTTGCCCTGTATATCGGCGACCTGGTCAACGGGTGGATCCTTACCAACGCGTCCCCGATGCAGAATAATTACACGGGCCAGTTCGGGAACTGGGAGGACGCAGTCTCCCCCATCCATAATTATACCACGGGCTCGGGCATCCCATTATACGTTATCCGGGGAAATCACGAGGATGGTCTTGACAAAACCGATGCCGCTCTCCTCGACTCCTATCGCGCCACCGTTGCATCCGGCATGCCGGTAAACGGCCCGCCCGGTGAGGAGAAGCTGACCTATTCCTTCACCTACAAGGGTGCAAAATTTATCCTCAACGACAATTATGTCGAACACAATGGTAAGAAAGAGACG
>PNBP01000137.1 GCA_003136075.1 Methanoregula sp.
TGATCGGGTAGACCATCTGCGAAACGGTTGGATGATCCATCTGCCTGCCCACTTCATCCATGCTCCGGGTCGCACGGGAGAGCGTGATCTGCTGGGAGAGCTGGAGCACAAGCAGTTCATAATCCCGGCTCAGCTGGAGATCCGATCCCAANNACTTTACGTTCTTCAAACCAAGACCTTCAAAACAGCGGCGGTTATATTCGGCGAGTTCCCCCACCCGCTCCATCGTTCCTTTCCGGTTGAGAAAGGCATGAAGGTCGGCAAGCAGTACAACGACTTCAAACCCGGCATCCTGAAGGTCAACGAGTTTATTGATGGTGACCAGGTGACCAAGATGGATCTCGCCACTGGGTTCATACCCTGCGTAAACCTTTTTTACAGGTTTCGAGATGAGAGCGCGGAGATCGTCTTCGGTGACGATCTCAACAGTATTCCGGGTAACCCGTTCGTACGCGTCCATTAAAAAGAATGGGTGATGATCGGAGTTAATGGTTATTCTGGATGGGAACAAAACCAAGGGCGTCGTTGGTCATCTTTATTGATGTCGCTGCATCCTTGCAGAGACCGGTCATTGCCCTTATTGCATCGACGTTTTCAACAACGACATCTGCTTCCTGGTGGATTGCCTGGAAAAAACAGAGCTCGTTTTTATTTGCATAAATAGAGTCTTCAAAGATGCAATTCTCGTAGAGATCCGCACGCTGCCGTCCGAGATCCATGGCAAATTCCTTGAGCTCTGCCGTGCTTTTGATTCCGGCGCTTTTCTTCACTAGGCCCATTCTGGGGTGTTGTCTGATGAGTTCACTCACTCTGTCGCGGTTTACGTCTTTTTTCGTTGTGATCCTGATTGCGTGCATATGCATCATGGTTGTCGGTACGATCATTGCCATTGTCGTGATAGATATGTGAGGGAGAACGGTCTGAAGGTCAGGCCCGTGATGGCTTGGGACCGTTACCGGGTCAAGGACAACAGCATCGATCGGCCCCTTCTTAATCTCCCCGGGATCTGATCCACGTCTGACCATGATGGCGAGAACGTGTGCAACACCATACTCCTTATCAATTTCGTGGATGATCCTGCACAGACCGGTGGTGTTGCAGGATACGACACGGACAAACTGTCGCCCGATGGCGCCATTGTAGTTACATGAAGAATTAAAGGAGAAACCGGCGATTTCATGCTCTTCTCCTCCCTGCCACAGCGCTTTTTTCCCCAGTTTTTCATAGAGTGGTTTGTTTGTAGCTCCGACATCCCCGGGGGTTGCATCGACAATAATGTCTGCGGCGTTGCACATGTCCTCGACTGAACCGGCAACGGTTAATCCCACTTTTTCAAAAGCAGGTTTTTTGGAAATGTCTGCGATGTAGAGCGGGTAACCCCGCTGTTTTGCGATAAATGCCTCGGCGTTCGGGCGGGTCTTGGATACCCCGATTATCTTCATGTCATACTGGGCAGCGACTGCATCGGCAACACGCTTTCCGATGGTGCCGTAACCATTGATGGCAACCTTGATCATACAGCGAGAATGTATGAAGCAAACGTGATAAATGTTGCCTGTTGTTGATGAATGTGCAAAAGGCAAATCTCAAAGGACACTGCATACAATCTGCAGATTGTCAGGCTCGACAGTAAATAAACGAGGACAGTAAAAGGCTCAAATTTTGAGGAACTATCCCTTAAAAGTGCAGATCCCAGAATTATTTTTATAAATACATAGCCTGAATTTTCACAACTTCTGTACTATCCTTTGCCCCCGCATACAGCTCAAGGGGCTCTTTATTTACTTCCAGGAACCGGATACCCCACCCGACACATCCCAGAATCTTTTCTGCCCGATCAGGATCTCCAAGGATATACAGGGATGCAGCGATAGCCTCAATCGAGGACAGCATGCAGGGCTTTCCAAAATTTACCGGGTTCGCCGCCATCAGGAATGGAAGAGCCCTGCGGATTCTCCAGGGGCGGACCTGGCCGGTATCGAGAACTACCCATGAACAGTCCAGTGCCGTAATCGACTTGACCTCTTTGTCTGCCGGTGAGAGGGCTTGCTCAGCCGTGGGATCAAGGAGCAGGGTATTGCGCGGAATCTGTGAGATCTTATTGAATATTTTCAGGTAACCTGCCCGCTCAAGTTTTTTTACCGTACATTTACGGGGGTCACAGCTGTTATCACGATACGCATAGAGCGATATCATTGATTATCTGTGCGTGCACACACTCTAAATAATGTACGTGATTTGTTGCCCCTGCATCCTCAACCCGGCACTCCGTGCAAAGGGCATCACGAACCCCTCAGATCTCAAGCTTTTCAAACGTTGTATTGACCGGTGTAACAGGTTTGGGATCGAACTGGTATCATTACCCTGCCCTGAGACGATCTATTTGGGAGCAGATCGCGAGCCCGGCACATTTCTTGAACGGCTGGACACCGGGGAGTTTGCACAGCTGCTCGATGAGCTTGAAGAGCAGGTGAAAAGAATCATCGAAACGCGCGGTTTGCCCTTGTATATTCTCGGTGTCAACTCATCTCCAACATGCGGTGTGACCAGCACGTATTACGGGAGCGATGGGGATGAACTACCGAAAAGGAGTGGGCGTGGAGTATTTCTTGCACGGTTTCCAGGTGTTCAGGCAATAGACGTTGCAGAGTTTGCGCAGTTCAGGATATATCTGGCTGCCCCGCTATTCTCAGAATCAGAACGGGAATATAACAAGAGCATAACTGAGGTGCTCCGGCAAAACTTTTTTGATGTGTACCTCCCACAGGATATCGGGGATAATTGTGCAGTTCGGGAAACGTGTGAGCATACCCGCATATATAAGCACAATAAACAGGCACTTCATGATGCGGATATCATTGTTGCGATAATTGATGGGGCTGATGCGGATTCGGGGACTGCTTGGGAGATGGGGTATGCAACCGCGCTCGGAAAACCGGTGATTGCTCTGAGGACGGATTTCCGCATGGTGGGTGATCGAGAACGAGTCAATCTGATGCTGGAGCAATCTGCAGTTGTGGTAGGGTGTAAAAAGGAACTTGTAGAGGCTCTAAATTCGTTGGCACTCAAAATAAATCTTTAAGAATATAGAATAACCCCTCCATTTTTGCCCGTTTTATCAATAGTCAGCAATATATGGAGTACTATGGAAGATGTAACGGGCTTTCCAGCCATGCACCACCCGTTTAGTACTGGAAATAATCATGAGTGTTAAATAATGGATGGCATTGAAGGGGAATTTTAATCTCCCCATTCTCCTAACTCACTTTTTTTAATAAATATATGCCTGAAACTGATCCCGGTTGTTGTTGCGTATGACTGTTAAGATACTGCAAAGAATAACCGGAGGGATCTGCAGCTTGGATGTCCCAGGTAACCACGAAATAGACCGCACCAGTTTCATTATTGATGCTATTGAATCCAGACACATTATAACTATTAATATATTTGATAAAAGTACCGTCAGTTTGGTTTGAATAATAATATTCCAATGGTTGGATCATATAGCTTGGTAAGGGGACAATGATATCCCCCGGTTGAGCAACATTTTGCAGGTTTGCGGAAAAACCTCGCCAGTCTTCTTTTTGCAAATTCGAATAATATGCGGCAAGGGGCATAATAGAAAGAAGGATAATGAGAGTTAAGGCAACATATACCCCTTTCTTTTTATTAATATACCCAACCAAACGCTCAATTCCGATTCCAACAATTACCAGGAATAGTGGGAGGAGATAGAGATGGTATCGCACATTAAATGGAATCGAACTGGACATATACATACTTATTACGACGGGAATGAACAGGAGACTTCCCAATGTTATTGTTATCAACCTGTTCAATCGCCACAAAAGGACAAGACCAAGACACATCAGAATTATAAAAACTACGGCAACGATATCATTTGAAAAGGAAAAATCTGAAAATGTTGCGAAAGGGATACTCCAGATATCCAAACCCCAATTAAATGTATGTGCGGAGAAATACTGATTTTGATGTAAAAATGAACCGATTATTGGTAATACTAATACAAATGCAACAAAATCTCCCAAAACAAACATTTTGAAATCGTTTGGGATAATCGAATTAATTGAACCAATTTTTCCGCTCCACTTTGAAAAATCGAACTCATGTATTCGCATAATGAAATAACCAATAAACATGGTCATAATTGCGAATGCTGTATAAAAATGTGAATAAAATGCAGCTGCACACGCGACCCCGAATAGTGTCCAGTCAAACCATTGACGGCTTTTGCATGCCTTAAAAAATGCATAATACGCGAGAGCAACAAAAAGCACTGCAAAAGCATACATTCTCGCTTCCTGTGAATAGTAAATATCAAAAGGCGAAACCGCTAGCAGCAATGCAGAAATCAGTCCCACTTTTTCATTTGTAATCTCCCGTGCGAGGAAAAAGATAACTACAATCGTTGCTACTCCGGCACAAGCCGAGGGAAATCGCAACCAGAACTCATTTGATCCAAGTATCCTGACTGCCCAGAGCGCTAAATTGTAAAGCGGGGGATGCCGGTCATTGAAGGCATTGGTCCAGACCTCTCCTGGGCTTGTTACGTTGGTGAGATAATAGCTGCTGGCCTCATCAAGCCAGAGTGATTCCTTGCCAAGATCAAAGAACCGTAAAATAAAAGCTAAGAGAATAATTGCAGAAAGAACCAGGTATACTGGTTTTTTATAAAATGGTTTAGTTTGATTGGAGGACTCTTCATTATCCTGATCAGCCCCGTCAACGGACTTTTTTTTATAAGATCCTCGTTTACCCATGGATGTTTGCCTGTCCAACGTAGTCCGGTAAAATTTATAATCATTCCTGTTTCATGAATGACCACTCAATCTCTATTAATTACCAAAGAGATAAAAAGAATACATGACGGTCAGGTCAATATTCAGCACTTTCAGGTGATCCATGAAAATCGCAGTGGCGGCAGGAACGCGTCCGGAATTTATTCAGATTGAGCCTCTCATCCGGGAGCTGGATACGCGGAATGTAGAATATATTATCATTCATTCCGGCCAGCATTATGACTATGAAATGGATCAGATTTTTTTTGAAGAGATGAACCTTCCCTGTCCAACACACTATCTCAGGATTGGATCGAAACGCCCCTGCGAGCAGATTGGGGATCTCATTATAAAATCTGAAAAAATATTCCGGGAGGAACAGCCGGATATTCTTTTGATATCAGGAGATACCAATACAACTCTTGGCATATCTCTTGCCGCAAACAAATCCAAAATCAAAATCGGGCATATGGAAGCGGGAATGCGAAGTTTCGATCGCACTATGCCCGAAGAGATCAACCGGATCCTTGTCGATAATATTTCTGATGTCCTTCTCTCTCCAACAAAACGGGGTATTGAAAATCTCCATAATAATGGAATTCACGAGAATGTGTTTCTTGTCGGGGATATAATGCTGGACTCATTAATCCACTACCGCACTCTGATTGACAACAAACCCCGTATATTGGACGAACTATCCTTGGAATGTGAGAAATATCTTGTATTGACGCTGCATCGCGAAGCGAATACCGATAATATTCATCGGCTCACGAACATCATTGATGCACTATCCCAGACAGACAATCCGGTGATATTTCCTGTTCATCCAAGAACAAAGGAGAAACTTCTGCGTCACAAGATTCGTATTCCAGAAAATATCCATATCATCCCTCCTGCAGGATATTTTGAATTTTTACGGCTGCTCTCGAATTCATATAAACTCTTGACCGATTCCGGGGGTGCACAAAAACAGGCGTTTTTCCTTGCAAAACCCTGTATCACACTCAGGCCTAATACCGAATGGGTGGAAACCCTTGAGAACAGGTGGAATATCCTTGTTGATGATAGTAAGGAAAAAATTCTCGATGCGATAGAGAATAGTGCTCCCACCGGGGTTCCACAAATTTCCCAATTCGGTGATGGACGTTCATCAGAGAAAATTTTTGAGGCTGTATCCACCTTTGACAGTGTAAGAAAGGAGCTCTGAATAATTCCGGGGAGCCCTGAATCATGTTTTGGAAACAGGAGAAATAGGCAAAGTCAATTTATGATTCTTTGTAAGTGTATCCCACAAATCTATGCTGTTTTTGTGGGATGTTATGGCCTCTGTTCGGGACAGTGACAATTGTTGATAAGTGCAATTTTTGAGAAGACAGACAACGCGGATAAGAACCATTTAAACAAAAAAAATTTCGATGATGCACAGAACCCATAAGAACTGGCTTTCTAACCGGTGAATTCCCGGACCATGAAAAACATTTATTCAAACGCAGGATTCTGAAATTATCGCCACACTCTTTTCAGGTATCTTGTTTTAAAAATTTTATATAACATCTGTAAATTATTTTTTATCTCCTTATTGACGTTAATTTTAGATTCCCCGAATTCTCGTTTGTGAAGCTCAACTGCGACTTCTGTAACCGTTTTACCGCCCAGTATCAGTTTTGAAATTATTTCTGCGTTTATCTCGAAGTTGTTACTCTCGATGGTCATGTGCTCAAAAACCTCTCTTTTATAAAGCCGGAAAATGGCGCTTACACAAGAAATATTCCTGCCAAGAAGAAGTTTATACAGTTGGTTGACGGCTTTACTCATGAAAAGCCTGTGTGGTGCAGATAGATCATCAGTAAACCCCTGTTCAAGATATGGAGATCCAGAGATACAATCAGCATTGCTATCCTTATATGATAAAAGAAGTTTCTCTATATCTTCTGGTTTATATGTCAAATCCGAATCCATTGTAATAATAAGGTTCCCGTGGGAATTGGCAATACCGGTTTTAATTGCGGCTCCCATCCCCTTATTTATCCCGTGAGCAACAACTGCCACAGAGCTTCGTTTTTGCTGCAATTCATTAAGCCGGATTAACGTAGTGTCTTTGCTGCCATCGTCAACCAGTACAAATTCGCACGACTCTTTGAATTTTTGAGCAATTTCTTCTGCAACGGGAAAAAGGCGTTGTTCATACATCATGACATTCTCTGCTTCATTATAGAGCGGGATAATGATGGAAATCATTGCGAAACCTCGTTGTTTAATGTATCGAGTGACACTTTTGAGAAAATAAATCCAAGGATAAGCGCATAATACATGGAAATAATGCGATCCGTCAGAACGATTGTTATTGCACCGACAGGGTTAACCCCCATTTCCTGCAGCAAATAGCTTAATGATCCCTCCATAATGCCGATTCCAAGCGGAATCTGGGAAACAAGTCCTGCAACAATTGCAAGACTAAACACGATGGATATCTGAAAAGGGTTCAATAAAAAGCCAAATGCCAATGCCACAACCCATAATCGTGCAAATTCAAGAACAAGTGAAATAAACGTTATGATGAATACCGCGAAAATATTCAAAAAAGGTAATTTCTTTATATGAAAGTTGACTTCATTTGTTTTTATAATTGGTAACCGGATGACAATTTTTTCAAGAAGGTTCATAAAATAATCGGCTTTGTGATAGAACAGGGCCAGCAGTAAAAGAAGAGCAGCACTTAGTTCGAGGATTATAACGGACACTCCCCGCAAATTGATAAAAATTATCGCTGTTGCCGTCAGAAAAAGGATCATGAGTTCAAAAAATCGTTCATAAAAGATCATTGATACCCCATCAAAGAAATTCATCGCATATTTTTTTTGCATAAAATACGCTTTGAACAGGTCCCCGATTTTTCCCGGAGTAATATTTGCGAAATATAAACTTGACACGGTGACAATGGATGCCTCTTTCAGGGTAATTGGCTGGTTGTATTTCTCGCTCAGGTATTTCCACCGGTAAATTTTTACGATAATATTGGCGTTCGATAACGCGAATGCGATAACCAGCAAGGGGATGCTGACCGTGAAAAGCAGTTGGTAATTCTCAATGATGCCGGATTGTTTAATGATGAATACCAGTATACCCAGTCCAACAAGGAGTAAAATAATCTGGAGCAGTTTTTTTGTATTTTTTGAAAAATTCATAATTCACCAATTCAACAGATGAGAAATATTCCGGTCTTCCCTGATAACAATCCTGATATTAACACGTTGTTTTTGCGGCCATATATTTTCTGTTACCGTAGGGAATTCGTAAAAATCTCTTTTTGGATGCGCGAGATATAAGGCTCCGAAAAATCCTCTTAAGACTAGTGATTGACAAAATAATCGTTCTGTAAAGAATAATACTTTAAAACAACTCATATTCCCTATCATGTCCAACATCACCGTCGCGATCCTCGCACCCAACGGTTATGCCGATGCCTTGGGGAAAAAAGGGACAACCAGCGACATCACTTTTTATAACCTGAAAAAAGGAGAAGCGACCGTTACGTTCATCGAACCCACGCGATATCCGGAAAAACTCTCCTCACTTTTCTATACTATCTCGCTCGCAGATCGTGTCGTACTTGTTGTAGAGGAGATCAATGCAACATTCGGGGAAACCGTCCTGATGCTCCAGTGTGCCGGGAAAGCCAACGGGCACATCATTTTTAAGAATTACCTTTCCCTTGACCAGATCGCTCCCCTCATCAAAGGCACCGTTCTTGAGCATTATGAAGTGATCGAGAACGATACCCTTGGTCTCCGTGAAAAACTGCTGGAAATTGCAGTAAAATTGACCACCCACCAGAAAGCAAAAGAGTCCGGGGGCAATGGCACTGTTCCCATCGATCATCACTTTAATGTCAAGGGTGTCGGAATCGTTGTCCTTGGATCGGTTGCCCACGGAACAATCAAAAAACACGATTCCTTAAAGGTGCTCCCGACTACAAAAATCGCCCAGGTCCGTTCCCTACAGAAACACGATGATGATGCTGATATCGCATTTGCCGGAGATCGCATTGGGCTGGCCCTGAAAAACATCGAATCCGAAGATCTCGATCGGGGCTATGTACTGACAAGTGATCCCTCAATGAAATGTTCAATGAGTATTACCGGAAAAGCACAGCTGGTCAAGTACTGGCCGGCACCGTTGAAGGAAGATATGGTGCTCTATGTTGGTCATTGGATGCAGTTCCTGCCCTCGCGTCTTACAAAAGTGTCTGTTTCTGGTGACTGGCGCATGCCGGATCTCACCCTGACACTGGACAAAGAACTGGTATACCCCCCTGATGCCCATGTTGTGCTCCATTACCTCGAAGGAGGAAAACTCCGGGTCGTGGGATCCCTTATCATATCCTGATTCCCTCCTTTTTTCCAGTTCGCTGAATCGGAAATTGTTGCATCAAATATTATGTAGTACCGGATAATCATTACATTGAGAATTATGTTTGAAAGTATTATTGGATGGATCGTACTGGCCGTTGTCGCCATCGTTATCATTGCGCTGATCTTCTGGTTTGTTGGTATCTACAACCGTTTTTACAGCCTGAAAAATTCATCTGAGGCGACACTTGGACAGATACGTGTAGCAATGAAAAAGCGGCTGGATATGATCGACCAGCTCCTCGGGGCAGTCAAGAGCTACGCAAAGTTTGAAAAGGAGACCTTTGAGAGTGTCACCGCCATGCGGGCAAGTGTTGCTACCGCAGGGCCGGGTGATTTGAACAAAGTGGAGGCTGAGTCCCGCTCGATCTTCGGGCGCCTGCTCGCTGTTGCTGAAAATTACCCGGATCTCAAAACATCCCAGACGGTGACCTCGCTCATGGACTCTGTCAAGAGTCTTGAAGAGGAGATCGGACGCCAGCGGTACACCTACAACAACATCTCTCAGGAATTCAACACCATGATGGACACGATCCCCTCAAATATCGTCGGGCACCTGATTCACCTTACCAAGCTAGAATACCTCCAGTTCGAAGAAGCAATCCAGACCCCCCCGAAGATCGAGTTTTAACGGGGCATTGCCTTAAGTGAAGCCAGACAAATCGCCGGCCTCGTTATTGCCACGCTGGTCATCGGACTTGTGGCGGAGGCTTTGGCGGCGGCGGAGCCGGAGGAAGATTACCCCCCATATTTCCTATCAACAAAATTAAAGAATTTTATCGTTTTGCCTGCATCGTGGCAGGAGCTATAAATTCACACAAACCATATGAATATCAAAAGGGAAGCTTGAATACATGCAGTATTCCGAAGGTCAGCTCGGCAGAGTCTTTGTCGTGAGGATCGATGACGGTGAGGATTTTTTAGCCGAAATGCAAAAATTTGTTTCGATTAAGGAAATTCATGCAGGTTCAATCCTTTTTCTGGGCGCTTTCCGGAACGGAAGAATGGTCACCGGCCCGGAAAAACCGGTCATCCCCCCGGAACCCCATTATGTCATATTCGAAGGAGGATGGGAGACCTTTGGCATTGCTACCATTTATCCCGGGGATAAGGGGCCATCGATCCATTACCACACATCTGTCGGTCGTGCCGGGCATGCGCTGACCGGCTGCCTGCGGGAAAAGGCGACGACATATCTTCTTGTCGAAGCCGTCATCCTTGAGTTCACCGGACTTAACATTCGCCGCACGTTCGATGAAAAAATGCAGGTCAATCTCCCGAAGGCAGATCCGGGCACTGAGGCTCCCGAACAAAAACCGGTACAGGATATCCCAAAAAAAGTTTCTGAAACAACCGATAAAGAAAAAAAAGAGGACTCTGATGATCTTCCCGGTGGACTTGCGGATATCATACGGGACCTGACCCGCCGACCGCCAACCTGATATCTGTCACATTCTAACCTCCCCGCACCTATCGTTTACCTGTTATGACCCGCCAGCCGCTTTTTCTTCCCATGTCCCCAAAAGAAGGGAAAAAACTGGGTATCAGCCAATTCGATATTATTCTGATCACCGGTGATGCGTACGTGGATCATCCCTCGTTTGGTATTGCCCTTCTTGGGCGTGTATTGTGGGACGTCGGGTTCACCGTTGGTATCATCGCCCAGCCGGACTGGAAGACGATGAATGATTTTACCGCACTCGGAAAACCACGGTTGTTTTTTGGCATATCATCCGGCAATGTCGATTCGATGGTCAACAACCTCACCCCGAACCTTAAGCGGCGCAGTGACGATGTCTATTCGCCCGGTGGTGTGCTCAAACGACCTGACCGTGCGACCATCGTTTATACAAACCGGGTTCACGAGCTCTTCCCTGATATCCCTGTTGTTATCGGTGGCATTGAGGCAAGTCTGCGGAGGTTTGCCCACTACGATTACTGGCAGGATCGGGTCAGGCAGGCAATCCTTGCTGACGCCCCGGCAGACCTTCTGGTATTTGGCATGGGAGAGCGGCAGATCATAGAGATCGCGCAAAGAATGGACAGGGGGGAAGAAATCCGTTCGTTGCGGGACATACGCGGCACGGCTTACACTTTGGATCTTGCCACATGGCGTGCCAGCCGGCCCGACGGCATCATCGAAATCCCCGGGTTTAATGAAGTATCACAGGATAAACAGGCATACGCCCGGGCATTTGCGCTCCACTACCAGGAGCAGGACCCGGTGCGGGGAAAACTCGTCGCACAAGTTCATCCAAAAACAGTAATTATCCAGAATCCACCCGCCCGCCCCCTGCAAACGGCCGAACTTGATCATATCTATGAATTGCCCTTTTCCCGGTATGCACATCCTTCCTATACACAACCGATCCCCGCGCTGGAACCAAT
Source organism: Methanoregula sp. (assembly GCA_003136075.1). Lineage (GTDB taxonomy): Archaea > Halobacteriota > Methanomicrobia > Methanomicrobiales > Methanospirillaceae > Methanoregula. The sequence goes on from PNBP01000137.1 coordinate 11,597, forward strand.
ACAGTTTTCCGTGACCAGTCATCGCGGGTGTTTCGGGGGTTGTTCGTTCTGTGCGCTGACCCATCACCAGGGGCGGATCATCCAGAGCCGGAGTATTCCCTCTATCATCCGCGAAGTGACAAGGATGACAAAAATGCCGGCGTTCAAGGGCATCGTGCAGGATATCGGGGGAGCGACGGCGAACATGTTCTCTCTTTCCTGTGACCGTTGGGAAACTGCCGGTGCATGCCCGGACAAACACTGCTCTCCTGACTGCCGGAACCTGCGAACGAGTCACCGGCACCTGTGTGAACTCCTGGAAGCAGTCCGTAAAATCCCGGGCGTCAAAAAAGTGTTTATCGGCTCCGGTATACGGTATGATCTAGCGCTTGCAGATGATTCCGGCTATCTCCCTCTCCTCTGCGAGCATCATGTTTCCGGGCATCTCAAGGTTGCGCCGGAGCATATCAGCAAAAACGTAACAGAGGTGATGAACAAACCGGACCGTGCTGTATTTGACCGGTTCCGGGAGCAGTTTGAGGTATTGCAGAAGGGCAAACAAAAACGGCAGTATCTCGTCCCTTATTTCATGTCAGGCCATCCCGGCTGTACGCTTGCTGATATGATCGAGCTCGCGGAATACATCCGCGATCATCACCTCTACACTGAGCAGGTCCAGGATTTCACACCTACACCGATGAGCGTTTCAACCTGCATGTATTATACCGGGTTAAACCCGTTTACGATGGAGTCCGTTCATGTGCCAAAAGGGCAGGAAAAGAAGATCCAGCGGGCGCTGCTGCAGTACCGGGAAGAACGAAACCGGGGGCTTGTCACAGAAGGACTCACCGCTGCTGGCAGATCAGATCTTATTGGAAACGGAGCGCAGTGCCTGGTCAGGGGAAGCGCCCGTGATTCAAAACCAGCCATGAACTATTTCAAAAAATACATAAAAAAGCAGGGATCGTGATCCATTTACGGGTTTGTTGATATCGTTTGGAGGCCGCCCTGCGATCCCACACATACTGGTAAAAAGAGGCCCTGTATGATTAAAAAGGTGAATGGGCGTTTTTGATGAGCAACGATCTCAGCGTCCAGATTTTGATGGAATCTTTTGTTTCGGGGCTTTTTTCTTGGTAACCCCTTTTACTTCACATGGTATGCACTTTTCCATCTTATCATCAACAATGCGGTATGCATTTGCCAGCACCGATGAGTTCGAGATCATCCCGGCAAGCAGAATTACTTCAAGGATCTCATCACGGGTGGCTCCCATCTTCATTGCCGCCAGCATGTGGTAGCCGGTACAGTGCGGGCATTTCAGCGCTGCGCCTACCGCCATACTGATAAGCTCCACGTACTTAGGGTCGAGGGGGCTTGTTTCTGCAACGGTGCCTTTGTACAGGAGATGGGAGATAAGAACTTCGGGACGCTCGCCCATTCTCTTGAAGATGAGTGGCACCCTCCCGTATTCCTCCTCGATCACCTTCATCCACTGCTCTGCCGTAACATCTGCACCCTGTGAAACGATCTGTGCAAGCCGGTCCTCAAATTCGAGTTTTGTCTTTTTCCCCATCATATCACCATGTTCGTTTCTGAGAACAGATGGATCCGGATAATGATATAGTCCCGCATGCGGGAGGGCAGGATATCTGCCACATCGCCGATCGTGATCCCGTCTTCAATCTCAATCTTGCGGAGAACGCTCGCATAGGTATCATAGGGGAGTTTCACCCGGAGCCCGGACATCTGCACCGTGAGCGGCGTGGGAGACGTCACTTCGTGGATGGCCGGCACCTGCTCGCGGATCACGTCCATCAGACGGGCAGGTGAAACCGAGAGCGGGTCTTTTGCTATCTCCTCCCGCTTTTTCTCAAGCACGCGGGTGATTTCGGCGACGATCTCATCAAGTTTGGCAAGTTCATCGGATTCTTTTGTCCGGTGCATGAACCTGCCGACATTCCCGACATACCCCTCAACAGGTGGATTAATGATCTTCTGGAGTGCCTCCTTATTTGGCGCCCCGCAGAGCACAATCGGCACCTCTATACCTCGTCGGATGATCTGCATCTTGTACTCAATGCAGGTCTCAAAATTGCCGAGCACATAGACAGCAATATCATGCTCGTTGATGACGTCCCGCTCTTCGTCATTGATGCCGGCAATGCGTTTGCCCACACCCCGTGCCATGCCGATCATATTGCTTTTCGCACCAAGCCTTCTCACGTATTCGGCAATATCGCAGGCCGGATGGGGGAGGTGGTGGATTTCAAGGCTGGGGATGACGACGGCAATCTCGGTCCCGACAAGCGGGGAATCAATCACATCTCCGGTGAGTGGTTTTCCCATGGTCCGGATCAGTTCGACATCGTCCTTTGGCACAAAACACTGGAGGACAACTTCCTGTGCAATCAGGTGTTTCTGGACGATATACCCGCCGAGGTCTTCGATCAGGTCAATAATCTCATTATGCCGGTAGATGCCGCCCCGGTACGTGATAGGGACAAGGATCACGGCGTTTCCCCCATCAGCGCGAACTTCTCTTTGATACGGGCGTCCATATTTTCTGTCAGGGTATCCTCGCTTGCCACAAAGGAGAACTTTTCATTCCCATATGTTTCCTTTCTGACGCGGAATCCTTCAGGAGCGATACAGCGCAGTGCATAGATGAGATCTTTATACAGTGCCTCGCTGGGATTGGCAATAACGGTCTCCTCAATTTCTTTGGGATCGACTGAAACCCCATAGAGTATTACCGTGAACCGGTCGGGCTGTTCAACATGATCTTTGCCAAACCGCTCCCAGAAAATTTTGAGCATCGGCGCGAGATACGTCTCATCAGAGATCGAGAGGATAATCTTGCCTTCCAGCGGGTTCACGTTCGCGATATCCCGGACACGGACGAGTGTGGTCACTTTTTTAACGACACCGACGGCAATAAAGAGCGGTATCTTCGGGTCGATAAACACATGCAGTTTGTGCATCACCCGGAGCAGGTTATGGTCAAGGAGCACGTCGTTCGTGATCTGCTTGTAATACTCCCCGCCGAGGGGTTCTGTGCACTCCACTTCAAAGTACTCAATCGCAGGCATTTAATCGTCCTTGATAAATCCTGAAGCCAGCAGCGCCGAACCGACAGCACCGATATACTGAGAATAAGGTGGTACCACAATCTCCACTTTCAGCAGTTCACCCATCGCACGGACCAGCCCTTCGATAAGGGATGTCCCCCCGACCATAATCACCGGTTCCTTGATATCCACTTCCTGCAGCTGCTGCTCGAAAACCTGCTCGGCAACGCTGTGGCAGGCAGCTGCTGCAACATCCTCCCGGCTGCTCCCGGCGGCAAGAGCATTCACCAGGCTCTGTGTCCCGAACACGATGCAGTAACTGTTCATGGGTACCTGGGCGCCCATGCCTTTCATCGCGAGTGGCCCGAGTTCGGTGATATCTACACCGAGGCGCTTGGCTGTCATCTCAAGGAACCGACCGCTTGCACCGGCACAAATGCCGCCCATGGTAAACGTTCCGGGAATGCCGTCCATTACCGATATCGCCTTGTTGTCCATACCCCCTATATCAATAACTGTCGCCGGCCCATGCTGGCGGTTTGCCAGATACACCGCACCTTTTGAGTTGACGGTCAGTTCTTCCTGGATGAGGTCCGCCTTGATCTCGTTACCCACAAGGAACCGGCCGTACCCGGTAGTACCGACTGCCTGTATCTCATCACGGGTGATTCCCGCTTCCTGCAAGGCATGAGCGATGACCTCGTTTGCGCTTTTGATGACTTCAGTCGTGGGCTGCCAGCCGGTACCGACGATCTTGTTGTCTTTCATTACGATCGCTTTTGTCGTTGCCGACCCGGAGTCAAGCCCGAGCGTGATCCCCTGCTGGGTTTCACGGGCGAGCAGGGCACGCCGACGGGCAATCGTTGTGAGCGCTTCCATCCTTGTCAGGAGCGTACCAGAAGTCGTGCGCTCTGTAAAGGAGTAACTGACGACCGGAAGTTTTGAGTGTTCGTGAATATAGCGACGAAGCTCGTTTCTTACAATGGCCGCTTCCGCACACCGGAAGCAGGTGGCAATAAACACTGCATCGGCTTCCACCCGCCCATCGACAAGCGCCTTTGCCCGGGCGATGGCAAGTTTCAGGTCCGGACTCCGTACGTCAAGCCCGAATTCGGAAAAGTCATGTACAATATCTTTGAGTGCAATATCCGGGAAAAAGATCTCCCCGTTCACTGCTTTTGCTGCCTCGTTGATCTCCTGCTGGATACCGGAGTATTCCGGACCGCACGAGAGCTGGGCGATGCGTACCGGGGGCGTCACTTTGTTCCTCCGAGTCCTGTAAGGAATTTCCTGACCGCGGCAACGAAGGTGACCCCTTCCTCTTCGTTCTTCGGGTACTCCAGTTCGAGTTTCGGGACATCCTTTTGTCGGACAAGGAACAGGAGCAGCTCGTTCGTCCGGGCACAGCCCATGCAGCCGAACGCGAGGTCGGCATTGTCGATGATGATCGCCGCTTCGCAGGCCTCGATCATCGGCCCGTAGAGGGACATCCTGCCCCGGACCCCGCTCGGTACTTCGACCGCGGCCCACTTCAGCCCCTTCTTCGGGTCTTCGGGGGAAATCTGCAGGGGTGCCGATTCAAAGCCGGCGGTCTGTATGTGCTCGCGGATAGCGGTCGCGGAACTGAGCGGGGTATGCCCGTAGCGAGCCACGAGGTCAGAAAGGATCAGGCTCGTCGACGGGTAGATGAAAATTTTTGCCATGGTCAGGGCTCCTGTGAATCGATGATTTTTTTGAGCGTGTGAACGCTCAGGAGGGGTTTTCCCCGGGGGTTTTTCGGTGCGGGGATCGTGCCCGCGTCACGCTTGTCTGTCTCCTCGATGCCGTGGGAGATGTAGGGGAGGACGGTCATCTC
>PNBP01000067.1:0-6442 GCA_003136075.1 Methanoregula sp.
GGAAGGTACGCATCGTCATCTGGGTACCGGGCTCACCAATAGACTGGGCGGCGATGACACCGACAGCCTCGCAGGGCTCGATACGCGTACTTAAGTATTCCTTGATGACACGGTCGAGGATCAGCTTGAACTGGGCGTCCGTGATCTGTTTTTCATCGAGGAACTTTCTCAGCTGGTCCTTGGTCTTCTGGGGGAGAGCGGCCGCTTCGATCTTCTTTTCGTGTTTCTCTGCGAGCGCCATCTTATACCTCCTCCTTCAGGATACTCTCGACGATACCCTTGACATCGACCGGGTCGCCGAATGCGCTCTTGGTCGGGTCCGTGCCGTCTTCGCCGTACTCGAACTGGATGATCTTGCCACCCGTCGACCGCACGGTGCCGTCGTACGCTACTTTGAGGTCCTGCAGTGCATTGATCATCCTGCGCTGGAGGTACCCGCTCTGTGAAGTACGGACTGCAGTGTCGACGAGACCTTCACGGCCACCGATTGCGTGGAAGAAAAACTCCGTCGGGTTAAGTCCACCCTTGTAGCTGTGGGCAATAAATCCGTGTGCGTCTGCACCACGGTCGCCTTTCTTGAAATGCGGAAGCGTCCGATCATCATAACCACGGACGATACGCTCACCACGGACGGACTGCTGGCCGATACAACCGGCCATCTGGGTCAGGTTCAGCATGGAACCACGGGCCCCGGAGACTGCCATCACAACAGCACTGTTACCAAGCCCGAGGTGTCGGCCTGCAATCTGACCGGTCAGGTCACGGGCTTTCCCAAGCACCTGCATGATCTGCATCTCGAGCGTCTCTTCAACCGTACGCCCGGGCATCGGTTCGAGCTGCCCGTCTTCATAGATCTTGATGCGCCGTGATACGTCAAGTGCCGCGTTCTTCAGGGTGTCATCGATTTGGCCGTATTCGGTCTTGGACAGGTCCTCATCATCAATACCAAATGAGAATCCGTCGAACATGATCCCGCGGATGGACAGTTTTGTTACTTCGTCAATGAAATCCGTGGCACGCTTCATACCGTAGCGGCGGATGATGCGGTTTACAATCTGGCCGTCGAATGCACCGATCGCTTTCTTATCGATTGTACCCATCTCGAGCTTGCCGTCCATGATCCGGACGTAGGCATCCCGTTCGCAGTGATCTTTCTTGCAGACATCACAGTTCTCGCAGGAACTTGCCTTGAAAACCATGTTGAGTTCCGCGGGAAGAATTGCCGAGAAGACCTGCTTGTTGCTCCAGTACTCCACACCATCTTCAACTTTGCCGGGCGTGGGCATGTGATCGATTTTTATGGGTTTTAAGAGATAGAGAGCGTCTGCCTTGTTAAACCAGCGGACGCCATGCGTCATCATGAAGATACCGGATATATGGTCGTGGATACCCCCGATGATCGGGCCACCGAAACGCGGGGAGAGGATGTTCTCCTGCACGGAGCAGAGGATGAACGCTTCTGCCCGCGCCTCTTCGGTCTGCGGGACGTGAAGGTTCATTTCATCACCATCAAAGTCAGCGTTGTAAGGCGGGCAGACCGCCGGGTTGAGCCTGAATGTCCTGCCTTCCATGACCTTGACCCGGTGCGCCATGATGCTCATACGGTGCAGCGAGGGCTGACGGTTGAAGAGCACGACATCGCCGTCACGGAGATGGCGTTCGACGGTCCAGCCGGGCTCGATCATGTCTGATACCGTATCGAGGTTGCCTTCTGCGAGCCGGAGACGCCGGTTGTCCGGGCGTATTACGTAGTTTGCACCACACGGGGCGTTGACGTCGGGGCGGGTCGGGCCGTTGCGGGCGATCTGCTTGAGCTCGTCGATGTTGTACGACGTGACACGGACCGGTATCGTCATCTCGTTTGCGACCGCACGCGGGACGCCGACCTGGGCGACCGAGAGATTGGGATCGGGGGAGATAACGGTACGGGAGGAGAAGTTCACACGCTTACCGGAAAGTGAGCCACGGAACCGTCCGTCTTTTCCCTTGAGCCGTTGAGAGAGCGTCTTTAAGGGTCTACCACTTCGGTGACGTGCCGGGGGACAGCCGGCAACTTCGTTGTCCATATACGTCGTCACGTGATACTGCAGGAGTTCCCAGAGATCTTCGATGATCAGCTGCGGGGCGCCAGCGTCCTGGTTCTCCTTGAACCGCTGGTTGATACGGATGATATCCACGAGCTTGTGGGTCAGGTCATCTTCGGAGCGCTGTCCGTTCTCGAGAATAATTGACGGGCGCATGGTAACCGGGGGAACCGGCAGAACCGTGAGAATGGTCCATTCCGGTCGGGCAACCTTCGGGTTGATACCCAGCGGGACGAGGTCCTCGTCCGGGATCTTCTCAAGCCTCGCACGGATATCGGCAGGTGTCAGCTTGTGCTCGACCTTCTTGCCATCTTCAACCATCACTTCAGAAAAGGTGGTCGGTTTCTCGAAATTGATCTTGAGCTGCTGTTCGCCGCAGTACGGGCAGACGCGCTCTTTTTTGACATCTTTTTCAGAGATCTGGTCACCGGTTGAATCATCATCAGTCCCGACAACTTTCTCAATCTCGTCAGGAGACAACAGCACACGCCCGCATGACCGGCAGGTGACACGCAGGAGCTTTCGTATCATGCGTGTATAACCGACGTGAATGACCGGCTTGGCGAGCTCGATATGGCCGAAGTGTCCCGGGCAGTCGCTTGCTTTCTGGTCGCAGGTTTTGCACCTCAGGCCCGGGTCAATGACACCGAGGTTGAGGTCCATGAGTCCCTGTGGGTACGGGAAGCCGTCATCATCATACGTGTCCGCCCAGATGATCTTCCGCACGCTCATCTCACGGATTTCTTTGGGGGATAATAACCCGAATTCAAGTTTTCCTATTCGTTTTGGACTTGGCATACCACACCTCCTATACGACGTCCTCTAATCTCATGCGGGGTGCTATTCCCATACTCTTCATCTCATCGAGCAGGAGCTTGAACGCGTAACTCATCTCGACCGGGTAGATATCGGTCTCGTTACCGCAGGCAAGACAGCGGGTCATGTTGCGCTTGCGGTCAAGCATCGCAACCATCCCGCAGTGGGCACAGACATATTCCTGCACCTTGTCAGACTCATCGAGCAGCCGCTCTTTGAGTGCCATCGCAGCACCGTGCCCGATCATCACATCCCGCTCCATCTCACCAAACCGGAGACCACCCTCACGGGCTCTTCCTTCAGTTGGCTGGCGGGTAAGAACCTGCACGGGCCCGCTGGAACGGGCATGCATCTTGGATGAAACCATATGGTACAGTTTCTGGTAATAGATCACGCCGATGTAAACATCCGCTTTGAACACCTTGCCGGTGATACCATCATACATCACTTCACGGCCGGTGTGTGAGTAGCCAAGGTCTTTGAGCGATGCACGGATATCCGCTTCAAGTTCACCACCAAAGGCTGTACCGTTAATCCGCCGGCCTTCCATCGCACCAACTTTCCCACCGATCATTTCGAGCATGTGCCCGATGGTCATACGGCTCGGGATTGCATGGGGGTTGATAACAAGGTCAGGAGTAAGCCCGCTCTCGGTAAAGGGCATGTCCGCCTGCTCTGCGATAAGACCAATAACCCCTTTCTGTCCGTGCCGGGATGCGAACTTATCACCAATTTCCGGCACACGGAGGTCACGGGTCCGCACTTTAACGAGCCGGGAACTGTTCTCACCCTCAGTGATGATGACTGTATCAACGATACCATGCTCGTTGCTGCGCATGGTAACAGACGTGTCACGACGCTTTTCGACAGCGATGAGTTCTCCTGAAGGCTCTTCAAGGAAACGTGGGGGTGAGGTTTTGCCGATAAGGACATCCTTTTCCGCAACAACGGTCTCGGGGTTGATCACGCCATCTTCATCGAGGTTCTTGTAGGAGTCTGCACCGTGTGCGCCACTGACTTCCTCGTCAGGAACTTCAATCCGGTCGATCTGCCCGCCCGGATAACGTCGCTCTTCTCCCTCATAGGTCCGGTAGAAATGAGATCGCCCAAGCCCCCGTTCGATGGAGGACTTGTTAAAGATGAGCGCATCTTCAATGTTATAGCCTTCATATGAGAGAATGGCGACAACAAAGTTCTGGCCGGCTGGCCGGTCATCGGAACCAATCAGTTCAGAAGTCTGGGTGTGAGTGAGGGGTTTCTGAACATAGTGAAGCTGGTGCCCACGGGTATCGGGCCGGAGCTTCATATTTGCACAGCCAAAACCCAATGCCTGCTTGACCATCCCGGCACCCATCGTGACACGCGGACTTGCGTTATGTTCCGGGAAGGGAACGTGCGCAGCACCGATACCCAGAATAAGCGACGGGTCAATCTCCAGGTGGGTGTGTTCCGGCTTAATATTTTCCGGGTTCATCGCGATAAAGAGATCTTCTTCTTCTTCAGCATCGACAAACTCGATCATGCCGTGCTTGACAAAGAACGAGAAATCAACCTCCTTGTTCGCGAGTTTCTTCAAATCCTCGGCTGTAACAATGGGCTGGCCATCTTTGAGCACGATAAGGGGACGCCGTGCGCGGCCTCTGTCTGTCAGGATGACGACATCCCCGTTAAATTCCTTGTGGGATACGTTTACTTCTGACGGAATTGCACCCTGTCGTCGCATGGCACGGATATTGTGCACAAGGGCTTTTGGATCATCGACAAGACCGATGAGTGCGCCGTCAACAAACACACGTGATTTTTTCATCGGACTTCTCCCTTGATCTGTTCGACATTGAGATTGTGCAGGATACGCATGATTTCCTCTTCGTCATCGACACCTTTGCTGATCTCGACCATCTGGGCAAAGTTTTTGACAAGCCCACAATTCGGACCCTCTGGCGTCTCGCTTGGACAAATCNNGACCATCTGGGCGAAATTCTTCACGAGACCACAATTCGGGCCTTCTGGTGTTTCGCTCGGGCAGATCCGGCCCCACTGGGTCGGGTGCAGGTCACGGGCTTCGAAATGAGGCTGTGAACGGGACAATGGCGAAATTACTCTCCGCAGGTGGGAAAGCACGGCCATGTGATCGATCCGGTCAAGGAGATGGGAAACCCCGGTCCTGCCGCCAACCCAGTTACCTGTTGCAAGCGGGTGGAGCAGCCGTTCAGTCAACACATCAGCGCGGACAGCCGTCGCGATTGAAAGGTCACGGTGACGCATGCTCGCGCGTTCCAGCTGGTACTTGATATCACGGGTCAGCCGGTTGAGTGATATACGGAAGAGATCTTCCATAAGGTCGCCGGCAAGTTTCAGCCGCTTGTTTGAATAGTGGTCTTTATCATCGATCCTGCGCTTGTTCAGGACCAGATCAAAACAGGCTTCTGCCATACGGCCAAGGAAGTGCGCCTTTGCGAGGCGGACTGATGCCACTGCTTCCGCATATCCTTCATCGCCTTCCTTAAGTGTTGCCGGCAGTGCATAGTTCAAGTGTGGCAGGAGATAGTTGTCCAGCACAAACTCAGACCGTTTCTTCTGGTAATCACGGGTCTGGTTGGGCGCCAGTTTCTTACCAACATACATGACACCACCCTCAACAGAGTCGCATTCGCTCTCTTCGAGGTTCTGCATCATGAACGTGAGGATATCCTCATCGGTTGAGACCGCGTTGACAACTTCCTGATCGTTGGTCATCCCCAAGGCCCGCATCAGGTCAACAAATTTCAGGTGACCGGCAACGGACGGGAAGGAAACCTCAAGGAGGTTCTTCTTGTTGCGCTCAACAACGACCAGCGCACGGTACCCCCGGAACTGGGAGAACACTTTTGCGACATAGATACGCTCGTTATACCGCTCGGTAAACTCCGTCATGATCTTGTTGGACGCAAGATCTTCCAGCGTCATCAGCACGCGCTCGGTACCATTGACGATGAAATATGCACCCGGATCGAAAGCATCCTCCCCATGCGCGACACGTTCATCGTCGCTCATACCATAGAGGTTGCAGGCAACAGACCCGATCATAACCGGCAGCTGACCGATTGTTGTGACGATCGGTTCCTGGCGATCGTCCCCATGGACAAGAGTGAGACCTAACTGGATAGGTGCCGCATAGGTCAGGTTGCGCAGGCGCGCTTCACAGGGATATAATTCGCCCTGCGACCCGTCCGCCTCGCGTACAAGCGGTCGTTTTGCCGAACCACAAGGAAGCCGGTGTAGTTGCTTCGGCCGTGCGGCCGGAATGGGTTGTTGAGGTCAAAGGGAAAGNNTGGCGCGCAACATGCTCCCGTGAAAAATATGCCCTCGATAAAATACTTCTGTCAATCAGATAGACCACCCCCGGCCTTACTTCTTGGGTCTCCTGATCACAAGACGGAACGCCTCAGCCCGGCCCGCAGTGTGACTTGCCCGAATGGTTTTTATCACATCATCGACTTTCGCGTCGATTTCTTTTACTGCAGGATCGTCATTGTAAATTTTTGGCAATTGATCAGTGGTAG
>PNBP01000067.1:6457-35365 GCA_003136075.1 Methanoregula sp.
GCCCGGAGGGATTTGAACCCCCGACCACCTGGTTAAAAGCCAGGCGCTCTACCGAACTGAGCTACGAACCCATGTTTTAGATGTACAGCATTATAACAACGCCAAAGAACTATTTAAACATTATCTACACGCTGCACAGACGTTTCATCAGTACTGGATCTCAACTTGTTTTTGCGAAGAGGTCGTTAATCTCTTTTAACCGTAGTTCATTGATTTTTATCCGCTCTTCAATAGATCGAATAGCGGCAATATCCTCTCCGCGCACCTCAACACAAGGGGTATTCATTCCACACGCGTTTTTCAGCACCACGATCAGGTTCTTGTCAACCTCAATGCTCGTGCGGAGCGTCGAGTACTCTTTTACGGTGGCTTCGTCGAGACCTGCATCATGCGCGACAAGCGCTTCAATCTTCACATCGCTTCGCCGGTCGAAAATTCTCTGGATAGATTCCATCAGCTGCGTGGGATTAACCGGTTTGGAGACAAAATCCTCAATGTTCATACGGTGTTCCTGCGCTTCTTCAAACGAGATCTTTTTGGCCGAGAACATAAGGACCGGAATATTTTTTGTTTCAGGATTTTTCTTGAGATGATCCAGGGTTTCCCATCCATCCATCGGTTCCATCATAATATCCAGAAGAATCAAATCAGGAATAACCGTCTTGAGGATATCCAGGCATTCATCTCCACCATGTGCCGGGATAGGTTTGAATCCTTTCCGTTTCAGAATGGCAACAAGCCCATCGACAATAAAAGTGCTGTCATCCACAATCAGGATGGTTTCGTCCATGTCATCCTCCCGCTTATTTTGATGTAGTCATCAGGAGTATGATCCCCTAACCGCTCCCGCATAGTGCCAGACAATTGAAGCATAAATGTTTACGGAGATACTATTTAAATCTTTACTACTCAGCCACATAATCAGGAAATAATCTAGGAGTGTATGGCTCCCGCAAGATCTCCTTTGATCTGCTGAAGACGGCTCTCCTGGAATTTGATATTGGTCTCCATACTTTTTATCGCACGGGAGATTTCCTCGCTCACCCGTACTTTTGAATCGTTAAAATTATAGGTTGTTTCAAGGATCTTCATAAGGCGTTTATTGATATCGATGCTTTTTGAGAGCCGGGCATACTCATTGATGATATCGGACTCAAAACCTGATTGCCGTGCAAGATCCATATCGGTTTTGAGTGTCTGCCGACGGGTGAGAACATGTTCAATCGCATCATACAATTCGCGGTGGGTGATGGGTTTGAGAACATAGTCCTCTATATAGATACCATATTCCTGCGCTTCAGAGGGGGTAAGCTGTTTTGCCGTGAGCATGAGAACCGGTATCTCTTTTGTTTCAGGATTTTCCTTGATTTTTTCCAGGGTTTCCCATCCGTCCATCGGTTCCATCATAATATCCAGAAGGATTAAATCCGGGGTAACCGTCTTAAGAATCTCCAGGCATTCATCTCCGCCATACGCCGCAACCGTGCGGTATCCCCCACGTTCGAGCATGGTGACAAACACATCAACAATAAACGGACTGTCGTCGACAACAAGAATGGTGTACATCACATCACCTGACTGATTTTTTTTGCAATGGCAATCAGTTGATCATGGATCTTTTCATGATCCGCCTTTTCCTTTATGATTGCCGTTATAAGGAAATTATCTCCTGCACCCATCACCATGATTGAAGAGTCCCGGGCACGTATCGTCACTGAATCAAGCGCTTTCATCCGGATAATATTTCCCGCAGATTCTGCAGATGCAAGGATCGTCGCTGAAAGTGCGCCAAACCAAGGTTCATTCAACTCATGCTCAAAAAATTTTCCCGCTATTATGCCATCCCGCGAAACAAGGGCACAGGCAGCAACCCCATCAACAGCTCGAATTTTTTCAATATATGTTGCGATTTTTTCCTTCAACATGGTTCCAGCTCCCGTGTTGGATTACCCTTTGTAATTCATAATAACTGATGGGAACATATATACATATCTTTTTTTAATTATCCCCGGATTATATCACTGTTTAAAAAAATATCCCTGTATGGCGGGGGATAGCCTAAAATTTCTGGCAAACGCACGGAGCATTCATGCAGGAGCGGCCCTGCCGCAGTTGCCGCGTACGAAAAATTGTGGGTTGGCAGATTGCTGACAAAACACGGTTTGCCTGTCGGTTCATTCAAAGCATAATTCAATAGGATTAAATCGATTGGCTATAAATACAATTTTTCAGTATAACGGGTACCCATAACACCATGATCAGAACATACGCAGTCACTTCTGGAAAACGGTCGAGTTGGAAAAACGAGTGGTGCCGTCAAGTGTGGCATCTCACCTGCTCTCCTCAAGTGTCCCGAATAGTCCGGTGTAGTGCTGCACAAGTCACCGGAGTCGAATATGGAGAAAAAATCGTGAGTGCGAACCGGGATCGTTTTGTTAGCCGGCTCGTCCGTTCAGTATTCAGGTGAACAAAGATGGCATTTGAAAGTTACATGCTGATATTATTCGGTGGCGTGATTGTTGTCCAGCAATTCATCATTTACCTGATGTTCGTGAGGATCAAGCAATTGTTGAACGAGATCGACGCAATCGAAGGGAAAATCAAGATCACGGATAATGAACTGGATAACCTGATCCAAAGGGTCGAGGAATTCAAACGAATCGGTATGTGAGTGCCCATCACATTCACCCATGTATGCATGGCATGTACAACAACATACATATGGAATATGAACGAATAGTATAGCGCGGGGCCATAGGGTAGCCTGGGCATCCTAGGAGACTGGGGGTCTTCTGACTCGTGTTCAAATCGCGATGGCCCCATTTTTTAATTTTTTTCAGGTGTTTTTATGAAGATCACCGAAACCTGCATCGACTGTCTTATTTCACGGGTAAAACTGGAATGCGGTCTGGTGCACGCGAATGCTGATCTGACAAAACAAACAGAGGATGCATGCCGGAATCTTCTCCTGAACCTGCGTGATGAGCCACTCAGTCACCCGCAGATCGCAAGCCAGGTTCATGGTCATGCCTATCAGATCCTCGGAAATGCCGATCCATTTGACACCCTTAAAGAGAAAGGGAATGCTGAATCTATTGCCGTATGCCGGCAGGTACGGCACAGTCTTGTCAGATTCCGGGATTTTGTGCTCGCTGCAATCATTGGCAACACGTTTGATTATGGGGTCAAAGGGCATACCGTAACGGATGATTTTAGTACATTTTTCAAGGAGGAGTTTGATAAAGGACTCACGATTGATGATACGGACCGGATCCTTGCACGTTCGTCCCGGGTGGTATTCTTATCCGACAACTGCGGGGAGATTGTATTTGACCGGCTCTTGATCCAGTACCTGAAATCCCATGGCTCTCATGTTACACTCGCGGTTAAAGGTACACCAATGTTAAACGATGCAACACTGGCTGACGCAAAGATGCTGGGGCTTGACCGCATCGTTGACCTCCTGACCGTCAACGGCGATAAGGCGGAGATCGGGATATGCATGGAAAATATTCCCCCGGAACTCAAAGATGCGATCGATCACTGCACACTTATCATCGCTAAGGGGATGGCAAATTACGAATCCCTGTCCATCCTGCACAACCTCCCCCCTGTTGCCTATCTTATGGCGACTAAATGCAAACCGGTGGCAGATGAAGTGGGCGTGCCGGTCGGTTCAAAAGTCGCGGTGTTGCGGATGCAATAAATCAATCGTCCCAACACTGAGTCTGTCCCTCTACCAGTACAAACAACTGGCAGGATGTTATTCTTAAACAAATATCAGCAGTGTCAGATATTTTTGGATAATAAGGCCTCATTAGGAAAAAACCTTATCAGTATCCCTTACTTTTCGCTTTTTTTAAGACAAATGCGAGTGATTTCCCCATAGAATTTTATCCGCACAATTCCATCAATACTCATGGTACTCCTTGAAGGAATTGCTCTTGGGTGGACACTCATTGTCATGGGTGCCCTCCTGCTCCTTGTCGAAGTGCACAGTCCGGGTTTTTTTGCCACTGTACCGGCAACTGTGCTCATCATTCTTGGCGTACTACTTCTGCTGGGTGTGGATATTTTCAATTCCGGCTGGGGTGCGGTTGTCGGGGTCATTATTGCACTCTGCGCTGCGGGGCTGACCGTCTGGATGTACGGCAGGATCACCCCCAATGAGAGCCCGACAACCATCAGCCGGGACTCGCTCATTGGAAAGGAAGGGCAGGTTATTAAGGAAATTGATGCCACCACCATCAAAGGTAAAGTGGTTATTGCATCAACTGAATGGAGTGCCCATTCCACCGGTTCCACTATTTCCAAGGGAAAAACGGTCCGGGTCGTGGACTCTGAAGGGGTTCATATCGTTGTAGAAGAGGTAAACTAACCATGGCATTTATCGAGACGCTCATTACTATTTTTCTGATTCTGGTTATCATCGTTATCTTTGCAAAAGGTGTTGTGATCATCCAGCCGTACGAACAGGGATTACAGGTCCGGCTCGGGAAATATATTGGGCGCATGAATCCCGGTTTCCGCTGGATCGTCCCGTTCGTCAGCGATGTGATAAAACTGGACCTGCGTACGCTGGTTATTGATGTGCCATCGCAGGAAGTGATCACCAAAGACAACTCCCCGACTAACGTGGACGCGATTATTTACATACGGGTGATCGACCCGGAGAAGGCATATTTTGAAGTATCCAACTATCGGATCGCAACCGTTGCTCTCGCCCAGACAAGCCTTCGTGGGATTATCGGGGATATGGAACTCGATGAAGTCCTCTACAACCGTGACGTTATCAATACAAAACTCCGGGACATCCTTGACCGCGAAACTGTCCAGTGGGGTGTGAAAGTCGAACGGGTGGAGATAAAAGAAGTCGATCCGGTTGAAACCGTCAAGAACGCAATGACCGAACAGACTGCCGCAGAGAGAGCCCGTCGTGCAGCAATCCTGCGTGCAGACGGGGAGAAGCGTTCTGCGATCCTCAAAGCAGAAGGTCTTCGCCAGAGTATGATCCTTGAAGCGGAGGGGGAACGGCAGAGCAAGGTGCTCCGTGCGGAGGGCGAACGTCTGTCCCGGATCCTGCAGGCACAGGGTCAGGCACAGGGATTACGCATCCTTTCCGTGGGTGCTGCACCACTTGACAACCGGTCAATGACCGTCCTGACGCTTGACGCACTCAAGGTGATGGCAAACGGCCAGGCAACAAAGATCATCTTCCCGTTTGAGCTCTCCCAGTTGATCCGCCAGGGCGCAAAATTCCTTGGTGGGACCGAAGAGACAGCAGCAGACATCGTAGGACGCCCCACCATGGATGAAAGCATTCTTGGGGATATGCCAAAGCCTGATACCGTTGACGCAATCCTCAAGGAGATCCAGGATGCCGTGCCTAAGGTCACCGAAGATGAACTCAAAGACACGAGCAAGCGGCGGCTGACGGTGGACACAATAAAAGGCGATGACACCACCAGTCCACTTGTGTGAGTACCAGACACTCTTTTTTTTCAGATAGTATCCGGGGTCCTGGTTCTTCAGCAACTTTTTGTCGAACAATAAAAAGATTGGTTTTTAGTTCCTGGGTTAATTGTTCCCGGATAACCGTACTCATTATCGTATGTTCCGTGAACAAACCCCAAAGATTGCCATAAATCCCTCGCAGAAACGTGAGGCTGAGTCACCAAAACTGTGAGGCATATCATAAAACCGGGTAATCACCGGGCTTCTGATACATGAACAAGGAATTTCAAAAAAAATGGATAACATGTTAAAAATTTCCTGTGAGGTATTCTTGGATGTTCAACCAGATGTGCATTACATGTGCAGCAGGTAGGGCAGCATAATAAGCGACATCAGGACGACGATCATCACATAACTCACTGCACTGACCACATACGTGGAATACTTGATCAACCCGCGTCGGTCAAGCAACCGGTCAACTCCCTCTTTAAAGATATATCCGCCATCAAGGGGAATCATCGGGATCGCGTTAAAGATTCCGACATTGATGTTAATCCATGCACACCAGAAGAACAGGTGGACAATATCCCAGAACCCCCAGAACGGCACCTGGTAATACCCGGTATCCGGTGTATCGAACGCGAGGATGCGAAGGAATTGTGACCCCGGGTCACTGGCAAAGGGAATAACAATAAACTGGAAAAACCCGATGGGAGAGATCAGGGTACCCATGGCAGATTTGACCGCAGCCCCATCATAATATTCGACGCCCATGAACCCGCTCGTGGGTGCATTGCCATATTCCGTTGGCCATGCAGCAAGCGTGAGCGTATACTCTTTTACGGTATCCTCCTTTTTTACCGCAAGGGTAACCGTGTCCCCGGGTTTTGTGGTGTTCAGGACCGCGGAAATGTCACCACGGGTGGTCACCGGGATCCCGTTTACTGCAGTAACCACAGAGCCCTGCGGAACTCCGGCCAATTCTGCGGGATACCCGCTGTAAATACCGTGGATGATCGGTTGTGTGGTAGAAGGTACCACCATGCCAAACATCAGGATAACCAGCACAAAACAGGTAAAACCGAGAACGAGGTTATTGGTGATCCCGGCACCAAACATCCGCACTTTTGGCATACCCTTCATCTTGTCGAGTTCTTCTTCATCCGGCTCGACAAAGAACCCGATAGGAATGACCGCAATTAATATGCCCATTCCCCGGACCTTGATGTTTTCCACCCGGCACAGGATTGCATGCCCGAATTCATGGACTGCAATCGTAATGATAAATGCAAGCCAGACGGCAAGCGTGGAGGGGACATACTGGTTGATGCCGGGGAGCAGCAGGATGTTCTGCGGTTCGTAAATTCCGGTCGGTTCGGGTTTGATGATCAGGGTATAGCGGACCGATATAAACAGCATCGCCGTGATAAAAACGGACACGAGGATAACTGCAATAACCCCGATGGTCCCGTAGATGCGGAAAAATGTTCGCCACGATACAAATAGGTCAAAAAACTGAACCCTCTTGGTTTTGATGGCCATGATCGGGCCATAGAAAATAATGTGATCTTCCCACAGTTTCCTGGCGTGGATGTAGTAAGCTATGACAGCATACGCCCCAACAAGAAAAATGAAAAAAAGAATCCAGTCCATTCTTTGTAGTATGGCATGGAAGACCACATAAAGGAATTGTCAGGGAGCGGATCACCCCTCACGATTAAAACAATCAAAAAAATTTCTGCAGCCGACTCTGCTCTTTTCTGGCAACCATCGAAATAACCGTCTTCCAGCTCTTCCTCGCGATGGCCGGCGGGCATGCGTGTTCATCAATATAGGTGGTGAGGTAGCGGACGGTTACAGGATCGGAAGGGTACCCGCTCCCGATATCGCCATACTTCTTTGCAAGTTTTGTAATCGCCCGGTCACGCGTAACTTTTGCGATAATACTTGCGGCAGATACGACGGGAAATTTGTCATCGGCATGGTGCTCTGATACGATCTTGCAGGGACGGTCAAGATATTCCCCTACGGTTTGTCCATACCGGATTGAGTTCACATCACATGCGTCCACATATGCAATGTCTGGTGAGATCATGCGGATAACATCTGCATGCCCACGGGCAACAACGGTATTCAGGGTCATCTCATGGCGGAACGCATCGATTTCGTGAGCTTCAATCACTACCGTTGCTATCCGGCAATGCTTCTTTATCCGGGAATAGAGGAGCTCTCGTGCAGCTGGAGTAAGTTTCTTTGAATCTTTAACAGGAATCTCCAGAAAAATATCCGAGGATTTCGCACCGACTCCTGCGATCACCATCGGTCCAAGCACCGAACCTTTTCCTGCTTCGTCGACCCCACAAATCACAATAGAGACGTTCATGCGCAAATTATTTCAATGGAGATGATGGTAACCGGTAGTCATGTATATTATCATCGTGGGGCTTGGCGGCATCGGACGGAGTCTTGTAAAACAGGCTGTCGAACATGGTAACAATGTCGTCGTCATCGACCATGATGAGGACCGGTGCAGTGAAATCCTTGAACACTATGATATTCTTGCAGTCACCGGAAACGCAACAGACAAAACCACCCTTGAGGAAGCAGGTATCGATCGGACAGAGGCTTTTGTCGCCACCACAAGCGATGATTCGGTCAACCTCATGGCCTGCTGGCTGGCAAAACGGTTCCATGTGCCAAACGTGGTCGCTATCGTCAACCAGACAGCCCATTCTGATTTTTTTAAGGAAGTCGGAGTCAGGATCAGCGAGAATCCCGACGAACTTGTCGCATCGCGGTTATATTATTGGACGGAAAACCCCCAGCTCCAGAAGCTTGCCTCGATTCCAGGCGGCACCATTTTTGAAATTGTTGCAGAAGATGGTGCCCCGATTGTCGGCCATGAGATCCGCGAACTCAAAGTCAAGGATTTCGTCTTTATTGCAATCCGGAGAGCCGGAGGCGTGCTCATTATCCCGAGCGGAAGCGTGAAGATCCAGCCAAACGATATATTCACGGTATTTACCAAAAAAGAGGGCGAGGATGACTGCCTGCGGCTCTTGAATAAACAACTGAAAAAATCAGCGGATTGAGGCGGCAAGCGCCCCGAGCTCCACAAGAAGTTTGGGATTGACCCGGATAAGTTCCTTGATCAGCGAGAGCGTGGAGAACTCCGTCAGATTGATTTTTGAAACGGAGTGAATGATCGCATTGAGCTTTTCATCAGGCTGTTTGATGAGATATTCCTTGATATGGTAATTGCGCTCGATCGCTTTTCCCATCTTGGATGCACGCCACGTCTTGTCATAGGTCATCAGCGCTTTTTTCGACAGATCGCCTTTGCTGATGCAGTCCGCGGCAACAGTTGCAGCTAACTTTCCGGTATACATTCCATTGTAGATGCCCCCGCCCGTGAGCGGATCAACGACCCGGGCAGCATCCCCGACGATGACCAGACCGTCAGAAACCGTACAGTCAAGGGGGCGACAGACTGATACGCCGCCGACAATGTATTCAATGGTTTTTCCGTGCGGGAACTTCTTTTTCACGAACCGCTCAAGATAGTCTTTTGCCCGGTGCCCTTCCCCGCTTTTTTTCCCGGAGATCCCGATCCCGACGTTTGCTGTCCGTTCACCCTTCGGGAATACCCAGAGATATCCTTCAGGTG
The DNA here is from genome assembly GCA_003136075.1 of Methanoregula sp. GTDB lineage: Archaea > Halobacteriota > Methanomicrobia > Methanomicrobiales > Methanospirillaceae > Methanoregula. The sequence continues at coordinate 15,579 of PNBP01000067.1, forward strand.
CAACCTCGTTGCCGAGGTAGAAGATCGTGGCATGGGGATCAATGTCGATATCGGTCATCACGTACTGGACCGAGCTCATGATCTCCCGGACCGGAACCGTTGTATCGATACCGCACCAGCGGGAAAATTTGGATTCGACACCATCGGCAGCGATGACAACATCTGCTTTTACGTTGGTGACATGCCCACATGACTCGATCTTTGCCCCTTTCACGGCACCGTCTTCCATGACGGGCGCAGAAGCACGGGATTTTACAAAAACGTCCGCCCCGGCTTCGNNCATTCCCGGTCAAAGAATTTCCGGTCGAGGACATAGCCCACTTTTGTGCCGGCCATCGATGAGGTAAGGCTCATCTCAAACCCATCCGGGGCGACAATACCGGCACCGGTCATCTCTGCGGATATCCAGCAGGGATCAGAGTCGATAAACTCTAAAAGGGCTTCTTTGCCAATTCCCTCCGCACAGCGGACCGGGGCTCCAATTGCCGATCGTTTCTCAACAAGGCAGGCAGTAAGCCCTTTTTCTACTGCCGTCCGTGCAGCAATCGCTCCTGCCGGACCGCCGCCGATGACAAGAACATCATACTTATTTTTCATGCACGACCTCCAGTGCGCCAAGAGGGCAGACTTTGGCACAGATACCGCAGCTCGTACAGTTCTCTTCAACGGAAAGATACGCGTCAATCAGTTCAAGGGCACCTTCAGGGCAGACTGACACGCAGCATCCGCAATATCCACAAATATCCCGGTGTACGTTGAGCATTGAGTGAATATGTTGGATGAGATGTTTCTTTAATCTTTACGTATTATTCCGGGCGACCTTATGCACTCCTTTTTTTCTTTAATATGAAAACGTGCCAAATTTTCCACCACCGCCGGGATGAAGAGTAACACGATTCGTCCGAAGCGCATCAAGGGCATCGGCTACCCCGGAATGCACGGCTCTGATCTCATGGATGGGGGCATTGACAAGAACATCAATTTCGTTGCCAAACGTGGTGATAAACGAGTCATACACCTGCCTGCAGTTTTTTGTGCAGGGTGATGAAACACATTCAACCGTCTGGATGATCTGCCCAAGCGGGACAATATGAAGATACGGGGGGCGGGGTTGCGGTGCACCCGTTGAGAGCTCCTTTGCCCGATCTGCAACACCCTTTTTTATGATCCCACCATCAGCAGGGCACCGCCATGCATGCTGTATCGCCTCTTCAAGGGAATATTGGGTAAAACAGCGGACGCATGCCGTCCGGTTGTACTTCCCCTCTTCGGGAAAAAATCCCGCGTTCATCGTTATTGAACCGTTCCGGATACTATCAAGCACCCCACGAACCGTGACATGCTCAAGCCGGATCTGGTTGAACTCACGGCCAAGTTTCTCCGGCTGGGGGCTGTGTGCATCGGAATTTGAGAGAAATGCGATATTGTCCAGTTCGCGGATTCTGGCTCCGTAGGAGCTGTCAGCGGAGAGCCCCAGCTCCAGAAAATCTATAGGTTCACTGCCATAGCAGTCTGCCACCGATGAATGGTAGGCATACATCGCCGTCCACGGGGTAAACGCATGCGCCGGACCAATCATTGCACCTGCATCATGTGCCATTACGGCTATCTCTTCTCCAGAAAGCGTGACATGCGGGCGCCCGTTTGTTCGTATTGAACGGCTGTAGGGGATCAGAAGTTCTCTTAACATATCAAACTGTGCAAAATCCTCGGCAAGGATCAGGTGGTGCACCCGTTTATTATCCTCTACCTCCCCGGTAGGGACAATCACGACACCCGCATCATTTTCCAGATGCGGCTCCCAGCTTTTTCTCCATACGGGCTGGAGTGCGTCACCGGTGCCAAGCACGTGCAGGCCTTTTGTTACACAGGCAGCAACAAGAGTGTCTGGTTGCATATTACGGGACACGGCAATGGAAAACGGTGAATGGATATGAAGATCCGCGTTTGCAAGCATGTAGGTCACATTTCCTTAAAACCGGAATTTCGGGGTTACTGCCCGGAGCAGGGTCAGGCATCCGGTTGACCATAGTGGATTATCCGGTATCATTTTTCTACTCGTGCGATATGTATGTGTTTCTGACGTTACAACCTTGAGAGTATCGCACACACCTGACAAAGCATTCCCGGCAATAAAACGCTCATAAGAATTCCTGGCGTTTACGCTGGATGGGGGTATCTTTTTTCCACACGTTGATATCCCGTGCACGGTCAAAATAAAACCGTGACTTTTCTGCCTGCCCCATCTCTTTTAAACAGACCCCGATATGATTCCACGCAGCCATGTTGTTGGGGAGGGAATTTGCCACCATCTTGAACGTTTGTATAGCAGCTTCGAGATACTTGTTATCCATATGAATTATACCCATCTGTTCAAGGGTTTCACCCAGATCATTGAGAATTTCTGTATTATCCGGTGCAAGCTCGACAGCGCGGAGCAATGATTTGAGTGCTTCATCATAATTGCCGGTGATACGGTAGCATACACCCCTGTCATTCCAGACATAGGCAAGGGTGTCATCAAGAGCCAGAGCCTGATCAAAGGCTGCGATCGCACCGTGATAATCCCGTTCCACAATATACAGGTGCACACCACGCTTGTAATGGGCGGTGGCTTTCCCAAGCAGTTTGTCGACCAGCCCTGCCTTTTGTGCGGGAGACACATGTGCCGCCGGTTGCTTCGAGATGGTGTCAGGTTCTGGAAAGGTTTCCTGGAAACTGACATCTTTAAAGGTAGTAGTGACGTCACGGATGATACCGACCACCGCGATGAAATCCCCATGATTATCAAAGAGGGGGAGCGCTTTCATCCAGAGCGTCCATTCCCTACCGTCTGGTTTTTTTGCCCGGGTGACGGCGATAACAGGACCATCTTTTTCCCTGCTGATCACCATGTATTCCTGTTTTCGGATCTCAGATTCCGGTTCAAATACCAGATTCACCAGCATTTTCTGGCGTTTCCCAAAGAGACACTCAGAATATACATAATCCCCTTTGCCGAGAATTTCGCTTTCCTGAACACCCGTCAGCTGTTCCATCGCCCTATTCCATGCGATTACTTTTCCATCGCGGTCCAGGGCAAAGAGCGCGTCAAGGGAGAAGTTGATCATGTNNGTCCACGAGAATTTTACGGTTTGTGCCCAGAGGTTTTCCTAAAATCCGCTGGTCAACCGCATGACGGATCATCTGTTCAAGCTCGAGGAACTGTGTTTTTGGATCCTCCCCCTTCTTTAAAAAAAATGTCGCGCCGTTGTTTAACGCTTCGATCGCCGCATGTTCCCGGCCGACACCGGTAAATATGATCACTGGGGTTACATCACCCGCCCCCCGGAGAATTTTCAACAGTGCGATCCCGTTGATTTCCGGCAGATCATAATCAGCGACAATCACATCGAATGTTTTTGTTTTCAGGGTCTCGAGTGCTTCCTTTGATGACCGTACCGGCTGGATGGCCAGCTCTTTTGATCGTTCCAGCACCAGCTGCATCACATTCAGGAGCGCTAGATCGTCGTCAATGACAAGCACGTTGATCATCAGTACTCATCCATATTGTATATTCAGAATAGTATACACTAGTACATAAGAGGATTCATTTTATTTTTACTCACTTTTTTTATAGCGAGGGCAAATAATCTTGATCGCCGGTATCTCAAACGCTTTCGATAAAAAGAAGTAAAATGACCATGCCAGATTGATACTGTGCCTGACGGGATGTATCCGGCATAGTGATAAAAATCATCCAATATACCTGAGCTCTTCTTCCCGCTGCATCTTATCGCTCTCAATCAATCCTTCGACCATCCGTTCCATCTCTGCAGCCCTCGCATTGAGCTGGGTGGGATCAACCGGAACCGAGATCAGTTTTGAAAGGAGGGCAAGCACATTTGCCGCACTCATGGGATCGACAATGTACCCGCTGGTTTCACCCATAAGGCAGACTGCATCGATACCTCGTAGCCTGCCAAGTCCCAGCAGGAGCCCGGCAGCACCGATAATCCCACCACCCGGCTCATCGCGATCGAATGAAACACCTGCTGCCTCGATCTCAGTGCGAAGTTCAACGCTATTCACCGCACCGAGCACACGCGGTTCATTGACCAGTCGTCCGACACCGAACCCGCCAAGAGTGTAAATTCGTTTCACGCCCAGTTCCGATGCAATATCGAGATAGGCATCTGAGAGGATATAGTGACCTTCACTCGATGCACTCTGGAAGTCTCCCACGAGAAACACGATATGCCGCTGCTCTGTCCGGTACAGGTACAACTCATTGCGCGGCAGCCGGGCTATGCCATTTTCTTCCAGGAGCACCTGTGGAGGGAGATAAATCGAATGGATTTCGCCGATTTTTTCTGCACCGAGCATATGGATCATGTACTCGGCGACCAGCTTTCCTATCTGCCCGATACCTGGAAGTCCTTCGATCAGGATGGGATCGTTGAGCGTGGTCTTGTCAAAATTTTCGGTATACCGGATGCTGATGTCATCGATCATTTCGCCATTCTCCGGTATTTTCCAAAACGATCCTGGACAGAAAAACGGGCAGGGTGGGCATTATCTGTAAGTTTGCCACAGACAGGGCAAATTAAAGAAAGGGTATAGATATGATCTGCAGTGCAGCGACGGATACGGCCACTCATTGACTCTTCCCGGACTTGGGTTTTTTAATGAGCTTTCCTTCGCCGCCCGCCTTTTCGACCACGGTAATAGCGGCATTTGCTGCTTTTTCCAGCGCTTTTTCCGCTTTCTTGTAATCAGGTGCTGTCACTTTGATCCGGTATGAAGGCGCACCCAGATAGAGGAGCTCGATTTCTACGCCGGCAATCTTTGGCTCTGCACTTTTGAGAGCCTTCTTGATCACGGAAACGCCATCAGGTTCAGTGGAAGTGAGGGTTAATACACCGGTTACTTCCACTTTCGGGGGTTTTACGTTCTCGTGGGCAATATGAACAAGGGCGTCGCTTGCCTTTTTGGAGAGCCCGAGTTTTTTGATAGTTGCATCGCCATCGATAACAATATCCTCAAAAACAGGAAACAGGGCACCATATTTTTCGAAGATGACATCTTCAATGCCGGCAGCAGGTTCTCCGGCGGTCTCCGCGACAAATCCGATCCATTTCCGGGACTTGCTCTCGTTTTTCCATTCCCGGATCTTCTCGCGGCGCTGGTGCTCGTTGACATCCTTCAAGGATAGATCGATATGGCCACGGTTCCGGTCGACATTGAGGACCTTACAGACAATCTTCTGGCCCTCACGGATGTGATCACGGATATATTTAATCCAGCCGGTTGCAATTTCAGAGATGGGGATGAGCCCCTGTCGTCCGTTATATTCGTCCAGCGAAACAAACGCTACGAAATCCTTGACATTCTCGACGGTGCAGACGACAAGTTCTGATTCCTGAGGCCATTCTCTGTCCAGCATGGAATAACTCACTTGGACTCTGAGATAATCTCAGCCTTGAGGTTCGCCTTTCCACCGGTCGGAACCGCAAGTTCGCGGCCACAGACGATGCATTTGACCGTGGTGCTTGCCTTGGAAAAGATCATCTGTTCGTTATCGCAGTCCGGGCATTTAACCTTGTAAAAGCTGCTCCGGTTCTCTCTGACTTCACGTACCATCCTGCTCACTCCGTCAACTCAAACTTTGCAACCCTGTATCCCTTGCGCAGGTGTGCCTTTCCACAGGTAACACAGCGATACCGGACATTGATCTTCTTTGTTGGCTTGTCGCCACCGGGCACTTTCGAGAACTTACCCATGTTTCCCACTTTCCCACGGCGTGCTTTCTGGCGGTCAATCCAGTGAAGGCCGGTGGTCTTGCTCTTTTTGACCTTCTCAACCTCATGGATCTGATGATTTCTGCAATAAGGGCAATATGTGTTGAATTTCGCTGGCATTTTCATGATATTTTCACCGATTTTTTAGATGTCGAATCCCATTATTATTTGCAAAGGTTCATATTTAAGACTATGTTGCGGTCATTTAACACCGCTGCATTCCGTTCAGGAAGTGTCACTATATCTCCCTTTAAGAGAGTATAAATCCTCCCATCGACACCCATAAAAGATTCCATATCCTCAAGCACCCGCACGAGCATGTAGGGCGGGGAAAGCGATGGCTGGGATGTCGAAGGCGCGGATAGGGGTTCCGGTAATTCTTCGCCGCCAAAATCCTCTTCATGAACAGCATCATTGCCTTCCGATATGCTCACCGTTGTGGCAGGGATAATCGGCTGGCGGGCATTATTGAGAAGCACTTCCTGGCATGCTTCGATCGCTGCAGTAATCCGGTCAAACATCTCGTGTTCGGCAGGGATCATCCGTTTCACTTCCTCGCGATCGTAATAATTCCCCTCTGCGTGCATGATCGTGAGGGCGAGGATCTTGCGCGAGCGGATGCTGAAGAGGTCCTGCATCGTCTCTCTGACTGCCATGGTCTCTTCAATAAGGGTCCGTGCTTCTTCAGAAAGCGGGTCCTCGATGGCGTAGACTTTTACAAGAAGCGCCGCTATCTCTGTGTGCGTGCGATCAAATATGTCCGGGACTATGGAAACGAGCTTTCCGGTCTCCCGTTCTGAGAGCAGGATATTGCGCAGGTCATCAAGTCCCATGGTGAAATACTCCGTTATGCGATTTCCGCGATACCGCGACAGCAGAGGAATACCGCCACCGCTTCAGGTACAGTAGAGATCCCTTTTTGGAGTTGATAAGTACTTCCGAGCATCGGCATGGCAAGGGGGAACCGGCAGTCCACCTTTACATCCCGCGTTGCAAAGACCACCGCATCAACAAGCGGTTCAAAATCATGCAGGTTCCGCAGCTCCAGCGGCTGCACCCGCATCCCGCTTCCCCCGTGAAGGGAGGTTGGCATCCGGATTAAACGTTTGATATCCGTCGTGACGGGTTCATCGGCAAGCGCGGCAGTTGCATTCAGCCGCGTCCTGAACACCCCTTCCGCCTGTTGCGTGACTGCACTCAATATACGGTTTTTCAGGTTCACGCTCGCCGGGTTCTTCTCAAGTTCGGCGATCAGTTCCTCACGTTTTTTCAGGAATGTTGTTGCCGAATCTTTTCCCACTCCTTCAAGAGAGGTCAGGTGCGCCATGGCATCTTCCATGCTGAGACTTCCCACCCAGTTCAGGTAGTCCGTCAGCGCCCCGATATACCGCTGTTTCCATCCTGGTTGTATTGCACCTGAACCGGACAAGAGGATTTTGGGATCGATCCCGATCCCGCAGATATAGTTCACTACCTCCCGCCGTTCCTGGCTACCCCATCCACGAAATGCAAGGTCTTTGACGTGGACATGATACCCCCGCCCCCCGGAAAAGACCAGTTCTATCTGTTTTGGGTCCATCCCCAGCTCTTCAGTGAGCATGGCAAGAAGTTTTTCTGTTTCCACTTTCACCCGGGCAAGCATCTGGTCATACGGTCCTTTCATGATATGGTCAGCATCGAGATCAAAAATCAGGTCAGCACCGCACCAGCCCTTCTCGCCCATTGTTGCTGCATCTGGTTTTTCGTAGTATGCGCTTGAATAATAGATATGGGACGGGATGAGATTTTTGATATAATCGACAAGTTCCGTCTGGCCGGAAAAACCAATATGCCGGCGCATCCGCATCTCTGCAGACCCTGAGGTGAACAGGACAAAACCCCATTCCCGCTGTTGTAGTGAACCGGGGGAGACAAGCACCGTCTTTTTGTAATATTCCGTGAACCTCTGCCGCAAAAATTCCGTGGTTGCCGGGTTCATGACATCTCCTTGATCATATACGGCCCTTTCCGCTCATATCCCTGTCGCCGGTAATAGGGCCTGACCCCGATACCGCTCATAATTGCTAGGCGCTGATATCCAGCAGAGGTGGTGATCTCTTCAGCACGGGCAAGCAATATCCGCCCGAAATTACGGTGCTGCCATTCCTCCTTTTCCAGCGCATCCATACCCACAGGGACAAGACTCCCGTACACATGGAGCTCCCGTAAAACGGCTGCACCCTCCAGTTCAGGACAAAAGACAGATGACGGGAACCGGAGCCGTGCAAACCCGATCAGCGAATCGCCGGACACTGCCGAAATAAAGTGCTCTGTTCCCCCACAGCATTCATACGTCAGCACACGTATTTCGGACTCTTCGACAGAGGGCAACCTCCCGATCTCCCGGCACCGTATACACCGGCAGTGTTTGCCCTGCGCCTTCAGGCAGTTCTGGGCAAGCTGCCGGAAATTTGAATGACGGGATCCCGCAACGATCAGCTTTGCCGGGATGTCCCGCTGGATCCGTGACAGCCGCGTATATTCAGGGATGAGAGATTTCGCATACGCAATGAGTTTGATGAGACTGTCCTCATCATAGGGCATGTATTCCCCGCGTTTCCAGAGATCCTCAATTTCAGATCCTGGTGTGACAAGCGTCGGGTAGATCTTGAGAAAGTCCGGCTTAAACCGGGGATCCGAGAAGATCGTCTCAAACATCTCTTTATCGGATTCAAGCGTGGAGTGTGGCAGGTTGGGCATCATATGGAAACCGACTTTGATGCCCGCATCCCGCAGAAGCCGGTTTGCTTCAACCGTATCTGCCACGGTGCAGCCCCGCCGGTTGAACGCCAGGATCTCATCATTTACATGCTGGACGCCAAGCTCCACTTTGGTCACGCCAAGGTCAAGCATCCGCATAATATGCTCCCGCCGGCTCCAGTCAGGACGGGTCTCAAACGTGATCGCAACACAGCGGATATCTGACGTTTCATTATCTGCTTCAACCGTTGCAAACGGGTGGGCCTGCGCCGCAAAGTTTTCGTCAGGATAGAGATTCATCGCCTCAATGCATCGTGCGACAAATTCGTCCTGGTACTCAGCCGGGCGTGCCGTCATCGTCCCACCCATGACAATCAGCTCCACCTTCTCCACCCGATGCCCAAGGATCTCAAACTGCTCCAGCCGGGCATGCACCTGCGCGAACGGATTATAATTATGTTCACGGGCCCGTTTTGCCGCAGGTTCTTCACCCGTATAACTCTGGGGTGAATGGAACGGGTGATCCGGCCCCCCCGGGCAGGGAAGACATTTGCCATGCGGGCAGGGATACGGGGAGGTCATCACCGCCACCGGCGCCACACCCGACAGTGTCCGGGATGGCTTCACTAACAGGATCTTTCTCAGTGCCTCGTGCTCCTGTTTTGTTGCAGCGGCAAGGATAGCAGAATTTTTCGGCACCGACGATAGGTGGTACTTCCTGCACACGTCAATTTTTACCGCAACAATCGCATTGTCACCGGGAGGAAGGGAAATGATGCGGGAGATGATCTCCCGGAACGCCAATTCCTCATCCATAACACTTAATGTTCGACTGCGACCTGAGTCGATGCAGTTGCAGTCTCGGGAGAATAGTTCACCACATGCACGTGGTGATTACCATGGATATGTAAAACGATCTCTTCGCCCAGCGTCAGAAGAGCTTCTTTATGGGCTTTTTTATCTTTATGAATGTGGACGGGCGAGATCTGAAGCGCATCATATCGCTCGGTTTCAATTTCTTCACTGGTGATGCCTTCGTAATACTTTCTGATATGAACCATCAGCATATGTAAATGCAGCAACTCTTCCTTTTGCACACTATCACCTTTCTTGATAAAACTTAATTTTTCTGTTCGGCAGATATACCTTATTGGTGAGATTTATATTATCAAGCATGAACGCACCTGGATCGCTTGCGGGACTGGCAATTGGGGACGCAATGGGTGCGCCACTTGAAGGATCTGCCCAAACTGGAGCGTGGATAACAGAAATGCTTCCCGGAGGGCGCCATTTCCGCAAAGCCGGCCAATTCACAGACGACACCCTGCAGGCTGTAGCAGTAGCAGAATCACTGGTGTTTTCTTTGGGCTTTGACCCATCAGACATCGTACAGCGGTTGCTTGCGGGATTTGAAAAACGCCCGGAATGGTATGGCCCAACATCATCCGGATTCTTTACATTGATAAAAAAAGGCACCCTGCCGCAACGCGCCGCATGGCGTGTCCACAAACAGCACCATGGCAGCCGGAGCAACGGCAGCGTGATGAGGGGGTTTCCTATCGGCATTTTTTATCCGGCAGAACAAGCATATCCTGTAAGCATCTCATGCTCCCGCCTCACCCACTTTGATCCGGTTGCAGCTCATTGTTCCGCGTGGCTGAATGGAATGACCAGCGATCTCTGCCGTGGCGCTTCCCGCAGGCGGGCATACCGGCATGCACGCTCACTCTGCACCCATGATGAAGTGCTTTCCCTGCTCGGGAATTTTGACAAGTATACCCCGGAACCTTCTCTCGATGCCCTGCTCTGCTCCCATGCGGCCCTCGTTTGTTTCATGCACGCAAAAACATTTGAAGGGGCAGTTCTCTCCGCGATCAACTTAGGAGGCGATGCAGATACGGCCGGTGCATGCACCGGCGCACTTGCCGGGGCATACTGGGGACTTGGTGCAATCCCCGCCCGGTGGAAAAACAAACTTGAAGGATATGCTTCCTTGGTCGCACTTGAAGAGAAGCTTTGGCTGGGAAGGAAACGTTAAGTTTATATTACTCATCGTATGTTTTCAGAAGATTCATGGCAGAGGCCATGTGGATGGGGCTATGCACACCTCCCGATCGATTCCTCATACGTTCAATCACTTTTTTTATAGGAGGCATTCTGAATTTCTGTAGAAATGAGAAAATAGTTTCTCACGGTTCTGATGCCAGCCAAAAACAGGGATCCCGACGTTCTGATAGAGAAAAACTAAAAAAAAAATTCGTCGCTCTTATGTGGGTTTGATCTCAACGAGTTTAAGCACCCGCCCTTTTTCACAGATATTGGGGGCATTGCCCAGTACATCAGCAATGATATATTTTTCATTCTCCACCACGCCATCCGGGTGGCAGAGTGGATAACTTTTACAATCGGTTTTGTTGCAGGAGAACTCTATCCGCACTTTGGAATTGATCATTGCCATATCGGCATTGATGAGCATCGTCACGGGTGCATCCATCACCTCAACTGCGGTTGCCCCGTTAAGATGGAGAGCACATTCGTGGTGTGTGCTCCTGACCGTGATAATCCGGTACGTGTGGCCTTTGGTCAGATTATTGCACGCTTTTTTAACCTTGCAGGTGCCGCACTCAGCGCACTCCCCTTCATAAATAAACTCAATTCCCGGTTTTGCCAGTATAGTCCCGATAAGGGTCACTTTGGTTTTTGCTTCTGTCATGGGCGGTCCTCATCAATCCTTATACAGCATCTGGATGAGCATCTCCGCTGATTCCTGCGTGATACCCATATCAAAGATAGTGAAACGCTCCGGACGAATAGTCTTTGCCATAAGGAGTGCTTCTACGGCAATTGCATCGTCTATACCTACATCTGCAGGAGTTACCGGAGCCCCTATGGTCCGCAAAGATGCCCGGATTNNGTGAAGATACATGGAAATGATAGTACCAATCCCGCAGCTCTCGCCGTGGAGCGCTTTTCCCGGGGCAAGCCGATCCAGCGCATGGGAAAATTTATGCTCACCCCCGCTTGCCGGCCGGGAGGACCCCGCAATACTCATCGCTACCCCACTTGACACGAGCGCTTTTGTGACAAACCATGCGGACTGTTCCTGGTGGGGTTTAATGAGATGGGCATTGTTGACAAGGATTTCTGCGGTCATCTTAGACAGCGCTATCGCGTACTCGCTCATCGGTTCTCCTTTGACCCGGTGGGCAAGCTCCCAGTCAAGGATTGCCGTATAATTGGAGATCACGTCTGCACACCCAGCGGCGAGCAGCCGGTGCGGGGCCGATGCAATAATTCCCGTATCTGCAACAATCGCAATCGGCGGGTGTGCTTCCAATGAAACAGCACCTTCATCCGTCGGAATAGATGCCCGTGCTGACGCAATGCCATCATGCGACGCAGCGGTTGGCACGGAAATAAACTGGTGGTCGGTATTATACGACACAATCTTTGCCGTATCGATGACCCTCCCGCCACCGACACCGATAACAAAATCCACACCTGCGGCGACTTTTTCCGCCTCTTTGATCAGCGGGATACTGATCTCTTCAGAAATGAGCGTAGTTACTTTGCAGGAAGGCGACAACAGATCTTTGACCGTCGCACCCGCACGATCCATCGTACTCCGGCCGGAGATCAGAAGCGCAGAGCGTCCCAGTTTCAGGTCATCACAGACCGGGGGGATCTGCGCGAGCACATCGTGCCCGATGACCACATCACGGGGCAGCTGCATCCATTTGGACTTGTCAAAGACCCTCTCTTTGAGTACTTTTATGTTATCTGCGCTCATTCCAGATCATGAATGATTAGTGATTTCATATACAAATACTACATTGATCTTAATAGTTCCTTGACGGTCTTATGGACAGCGGTATATGATTTCATATACAAATATTACCTCGTTCCCGTCAGGGACGGCGAGCCCTATAATATTGTTGAGACGCTCACCTACGCAATTATCCTTATTATCGGTGTGTATTTGTTGTACCGCTGGTTCTCGAATTCGGCCTGGCTTTCAGCGCACGGCATAAAACTGGATTCCGGGTTCATCCTTGCAACGATCCCGTACGTGGTGCTCGGCGGCGTGCTCCGGGTGATCCAGGATGCCGGCATGGTCACAGGCGACTGGCAGTACCTGATCGTCACCCCCCCGATCTATTTTGTCCTCTTCTTTTTTGNNTCTTTCTGGGAGGCGTACTTAAGAAAAGCGGCCTGATCAAAAATTTCCTGTCATTTTATGCGTTCATCGGCTGCATGGCGGTCTTTGTCATTTCGCTTATTCTTATTTCCTGGGGCATGGTCCACGGCCACGTCGATCTTTTCATCCTCTCGGTGATCCCGCTCATGGCGATCACGGCATCCGTGCTTGTCTGGGCCTGTATGCGATATGTCCTCAAGTGGGAGTATGTCAGCGATCCGCTCTACCTCATCCTGATCTTCGGGCAGATGCTGGATGCCAGTGCCACGAGTTACGGCCTCACCTTCCACCCGGCAGTCCATTACATCGAGCAGCACGTTGTCGGCTCTTCGCTGATTAATATGACCGGTACCGCTTTTGTCATGTTCCCGCTCAAACTCGTTGTTCTTTTCCCCGCGATCTACATCATGCAGTTGTACCGCAAGGAGGCCAACCCGGCATTCTGGCACCTTGTGCTGCTTGCGATGATCGTTGTCGGTTTTGCACCGGGTATCCGGGACCTGACACGGATGGTACTCTATGTCTGATGAGCGGCTCGCAAACGCTCTTATCATTACATTTCTCCTCTTTTTTGCGACCATAACGGTAGGGTGGGTCGGAACTGCTCATAACCCGCAGATCGGTGAAACCCTGATGGCGCTGTTCCAGAAAGAAGTTGCCGGGCAGATGAACGGGGAGAACCCACTGGATATGTGTGTCAAACTCTTTGCAAATAATCTTGAAGCCTGCATCCTGCTCTTGCTGGGTGGCGCTTCATTTGGTATTTTTACCATATTCATCATGAGCCTCAACGGGATCGTGATCGGTGCTGTCATGGAGATCGTCCAANNAGTATTCCTCTCGTGGCTATTGCGGCAACAGTCGAGGCTTTTATTACGCCGTTAGTCATACAATTAGTGGTTTAGAAGGTTTTTCATGGAAGATGCTGCAGGCGCCCTGCCAAAAAAGGTGGATTTTTCTGAGTGGTATAACGAACTCCTCTGGCGTGCGGAGATCATGGATGTCCGCTACCCGGTCAAGGGACTCTATGTCTGGTTCCCGTACGGGTTTGCTATCCGCACATTCGTGTACCAGCGCCTGCGGGAACTGCTCGACAAGGACCACCAGGAAACGCTCTTTCCGCTCCTGATCCCCGAACAGGAGTTCATGAAAGAGGCAGAGCATATCAAAGGTTTCGAAAACGAAGTCTACTGGGTAACCCATGGAGGCACAACACCTCTCGATGTGAAACTGGCACTGCGGCCGACAAGCGAGACGGCGATCTACCCGATGTACGCTCTCTGGCTCAGATCCCATGCAGATCTTCCCCTTAAACTCTACCAGATTGTGAATACATTCCGGTATGAGACAAAACAGACCCGCCCCTTAATCCGGCTCCGCGAGATCACATCGTTCATGGAATCGCACACCGTGCATGCCACTTGGGAGGAAGCGGAACAGCAGGTGGAATCCGAGATCGCGCTCACCCGCCAGTTTTATGAGAGGTTGTGCATCCCCATCATCATCTCCCGGCGTCCCGACTGGGACAAATTTCCGGGTGCAGATTACACAATCGCCATCGATGCAATAATGCCCAACGGCAAAACGCTCCAGATTGGGACGGTTCACCACCTCGGGGTGCATTTTTCAAAAACATTCTCGATAATGTACGAGGACAAGAACGGGGAGCAGAAACTTGCCAACCAGACCTGTTACGGCATCTCGGAGCGGTGTATCGCCGCACTTATCAGTATACATGGCGATGACAAGGGACTGATCCTCCCGCCAGTTGCTGCACCGGTTCAGGCAATAATTGTGCCAATTACCATAGGGAAACGACATGAAGATGTGATGGCTGCGGCAGAACACCTCAAAAATGACCTGACTGCCGCAGGTTTCCGGGTGAAACTGGACACCCGTGACATGCGGCCCGGTGCAAAATATTACTGGTGGGAACTCCGCGGTGTCCCGCTCCGGCTCGAACTGGGGCCACGAGATCTGGATGCCGGAAACGTCATGGCGGTAAAGCGAACCGGAGAGAAGACGTCAATTGAACTTGCGGCGGCAGCTGACGGCGTCACCAGGGTGCTCAAAGAGATCACCGACACCATCAGGACTGCGGCGGAACAGCACACCCAGCACAACCTCTGCACCGCTCCATCCATTGACGCCCTCAACGGAGCGCTCAATGACGGAAAAGTTGCCGTTGTGCACTGGTGCCAGAATAAGGGCTGCGCCGAAGTCATCGAAGAAAAAACCAGTTCAAGCATCCTTGGAACGGACGTGCGCTCACCTTACGTCAGCGAGAGTGAAGGCGTATGTGTCGTCTGCGGCAAACCGGGCAAAGCGACACTTGTCGGCCGCACATACTGATGACACCCAGCGAACTATTGCGACGTTGCTGAACTGCATAGCTTCACCATTTTTTAATTTTCATAAATTTGACCTTTTAACGTCTCCATCACAGCGACTGGTTACGTGTGCAGACGGTTACCCGCTGACCTATCATGTCCACTAACACATCCCGGTACACCAATCATTGTTCATACCGGGCGATACAAGACGGAAATCCTTTATTAATTCCCATCATCTCAAATACTACGTACACTACCGGAGAAAGGAACATGGTGTCATCACGCGGAACAACTGCCATACTACTATGTATCCTGCTCATGGCATTCTGTATTCCCCCGGCTGCTGCGGATATCACACTTGTCACCAGTTCACCACAGGTGCTTGCCAGGGGGGATACCCTGACAATAAATGGTACGGATGCCACAAACGGAACCTGTGCAGTCTGGGTGATCGGACGAAATTATTTTGATGTAACGAACGTTAATCCCGACAAAAAAGGCATGCTGAGTTTTGTGATAAAACCAAAAGACACAATGACGTTCTCCAGCGGACAGTATGCTGTACTCTTACAGGATCCCGGTAAAAACGGGGGCCTTGAGATCACGCCGCTCTCATGGTCGGATGGAATCAAGATTGCAAACAGTGGTAAAATTATTGACGAAATCGGGCTGAAGGAAAATCTGAAAGGAAATGTCCAGCCGGTAGTTGATACGATTCTTGATGTTGCGGGACATTCAGAAACCGATGATGTTTTTACCACAACTTATGTGACCGTGGAAGACCCGTCAGTTTACTTTAATAAAATTACCAGTTCAGATTCATACCTGCCAACGCAGACCACCGGTGAACAGATTGTGATCACGGGACTAACAAATGCGGGATCTGAAAATACACTCCGTGTTGCAATTATTGACCAGCACTCCGGTGCTGTGGTGGTATCCAAACCAGTCCCCGTAAGGAGCGGAACCAACCAGAACTCCTGGTCATTTAATCTCGATTCTCCGGGATTGGCCGCGGGAAATTATACCGTCCGCGTAGGATGGATGAAATCGGACACAGATGTCCTGGGGACTGCCCAGCTCGTAATCAGAGATTCAAGCGTGGTCCCACCAGTTCAGATACCCGAGCTCCCGACTGGTGTTACCGGTCTGGATGTATTTTTTCCACTCGTTATCAGTCTTGCCGCACTCTGTATTATCGGAATTATCATCGTGGTCTCTTTAAAGGATTGACTATCAGGACACACGATTATAGACTTGATCCGGCGTGTTCCAGAGGAATAGCCTCACTGCTGCAACGAGGATGTACGGGCACTTCTTAAAAAAGGATACTGATTCTACGTGCCGATCAGCACAGATCACACACGTACTGGACGTGCACTTTTGTGTGCCGCATATCCCCGGTAATCAGTTTTTTCCCGCCGCGGAAGAATAGTTTGTGGCATTTTGCGCATCGTTTGGGCTTGATCTGATCCCAGTGCCCCATGGGCAGATCGAGCGAGAACGTTGTCTGAGTCCACTCTTCGGGTGGTTTTTCGGCGTTCTGTTCGTAGGTTGCGACAAACTCCATAATCTGATGGGGCGGGACACCCAGATCGACGAATTTTTTAAAGACGAAATAATTAAAGATCAGCCACGATAGGTCTGACCGGTCAAGTATCCCCTCGTACTCTCCGATCGTCTCTTCGAAATCTTCCAGTGAGCACCCGCACAGCGGACATTTGCCCGCGACGAGCTCATCAAGAAAAACCTCTTCCTGACACCCCGGACAGGTCGTGTGCGGGGCGTGCATGCGTGACGTCATTTATGTCTCCAGTATGAATAGATTGACGTATTCTTAAAGATATGGGGGAAAACACCCATTTTTATAATCAGATTCTATCAGTTTATCTATTGAACGGGAGGGCACTTATAGGTATCACCAGTGCACAAATCACGCCGATAATATCTTTATGGTCGCACTGATTTTCCCTTAACCCTGGTCGGGTTCTTCCCGTTCCATCACCAGCATGCCAAAGATCACTTTTTCAAGAACCTGTGCCACAAATTTGATCTGCATTGCTTTTTCCAAATCCTCGTTCCGATGAATGTCTGCATACAGCTGGAGACGCAGAAGCGCAAACCGGAACCGGTCAAGCGACTCATCATCCAGTTTCATGGCATCCCGGTAGATCGGTTCAAGGAGATCAGGAAATTCCTGCTGGTTGACAAGGCATGCAATCACGTCTTTATATAAAGGGAGGGGCTCCTGTTTCCCGGTCAGAATCCTCAGGTAATCCATTTCTTATCCCTCGGTTACAGCACTATATTGTCCTATGATCGCATCCCGGATCTGAACAGGAACCGGCGTTGGACAGCTCCTGCATTCATAAGAACATAATTCCTTTGCAGCGGTAGGATCAGGTGAAATCTTTTCCATAGGTAAACTCAGTGGATCGTGTGCAGGAGTGGATACGGCACGTTTTTAGTACTTTTTTTGTTTTTAAGACAATAAAGATGTGGAAACAGGATCCCAGTTTCTTTTATGGTTCCGGAAACTCTGAAAAATCACCGGGAATATATCTTTTTATACGTTGTTTTACGAACCAAATAAAATCTTCAACCACCACATGAATCTTCGCCGGATACCTGAACCACACCTTTATGTGTTCATCCGCGTATGTTCGTTGTATACAAGGAGGGTATGCATGGAAAGTCTTACGGTCAAAATTTCCGTCCTGAATCTGCCGGATGCCTATACCTGCGATGGTGAGGATAAATCTCCCGAAATCGATATCGGGGGTGTAAATACGAGCCTGACAAAATCGCTTGCCATCATCTGCATCGATCCTGATTCGCCCAAGGGCGGGGGATTTATCCACTGGCTTGCCTGGAACATTGAACTGGTCAAACTCATGCCGGAAAAAATTCCCAAAACACCTGAAGTGACCTTTCCGGTAAAAGCGGTGCAGGGGATCAACAGTTTTGGCAGGATAGGATATAACGGGCCCTGTCCGCCACGAGGACAGACGCACCGGTATTTCTTCAAAGTATATGGGATTGATACGGTGTTGTCCCTTCCCCCGGGTGCAGACAAAAATCAGCTCACCAAGGCGATGGAAGGCCATGTGGTCCAGTTCGGTGAAACATACGTAACCTACGGGAGATAATTTTTTTTAATTCTTCTTTTTTTTTAAGACCCGCCTGCCAAGAACACTACGAGAGCATCACTATTAATAAGGTCAAACACAGAATTGACCCTGAACCCAAAGCATGCACCGACATCCACAGACGCCTTCCATTCCACCGGATCTCGATTCGTTCATCCGTATTACCACCGCACGGAGGGAATCGCTGCTCTCTCCACTTGCGACGACAAGTTCAGATGCCGTGCGGCGGCATAATAAAAAACCGGCAGATATCCGGACACCGTTCTCCCGGGATGCTGACCGGATTATCCATACCCGGGCATATAGCAGGTATATCGATAAGACGCAGGTGTTTTACCTTGTCGAAAACGATCACATCACGCACCGGGTCATCCATGTCCAGCTGGTTTCGAAGATCGCCCGGACGATCGGGCGCTGCCTGCGGTTAAACGAGGATCTTATCGAAGCGATTGCCGTCGGCCATGACATTGGCCACATCCCCTATGGACATTTTGGTGAGACCTGCCTTTCAAAGCTCTGCGAACGGTACGGGATTGGCAGGTTTATTCACAATGTCCAGAGCGTGCGGTTCCTCGATCAGATTGAAAACTGTGACCTGACAATGCAGGTGCTGGACGGAATTCTCTGCCACAATGGTGAAGCAGATGATGTCCGCATCTCACCGGAACCATGCCCCAACTGGCCGGCATTTGACAAGAAAATGCAGGACAATGCAGAAGGAAAACGATCGCGGGCACCCATGACACTTGAAGGGTGCGTGGTAAAATTTGCCGATACGATTGCCTACATCGGGCGGGATTTGCAGGATGCACACGAAGTAGGACTCATTGATGATGCACCACCAATCCCTGATGACTGTATCCGGATTTTGGGATCAAATAATCCAAAAGTCATCAATGCTGAGATCATCAACACCCTCATCATTGATCTTCTCACTACCAGCGACAGTGAAAACGAGGGCTTTATCACATACAGCAAGGATATCGAACAGATGTTGATCAACCTTCGGGCATTTTCAAAAACCTATATCTATGACAACCCGAAACTCACCGCAGAGAGGGGCAAAATTGAGCGGATGTACCAGACACTGTTCACCCGTTATCTCGATGATCTGGAGGATGACATCCAAACCTCAAAAATTGTTACTGATTTTACCCATACAACCTGGATCAGCCAGACATATGTCCAGTCAGCAACGCCCGCTGAACTCGTGCGGGACTTTATTGCCGGTATGACCGACCGGTATTTTGCCAAACAATTTGAAGAGTGCGTTATCCCACGGCACGTACAGGGATCATTTTCCCCATGAGAAAAACCCCTTTCCCGGCAATCGATGTGATGGGGGGAAAAGGATCAGTCATACTTGCCTTTCGGATGTGCCCAGCCGGTAAACCCGCAGTAAATACACCCGATACCATCACATGAGGTGCAGCGCGTTTTTGGTGCAGCGACAAGAACCGATCCAGTCTTATTGCAATACGTGCATCCAAGACCCCCGCAATGTCCGCAGGTAGCTGGTTCATACTCTTTTTTCCCGTCAGTCATGTCAGATCGGATCCTCGCCGTATCATTCTTCATCCTCATCGAG
>PNBP01000096.1 GCA_003136075.1 Methanoregula sp.
CGCCTGATAATATAAAAGGTTTCCGTCGAAGCACGTCGAAGTACCGGATTTTACCCTAGGACTATCGCTTTTTTTGGCATTGTGCTGCACTAATCACGCCGATTTTATTCTGGTTTAATATGCCCGGTTTGCGGAGATTCGCGCTATTTCAAGCCAATTTTGAGTTTATTCATCGGGGCCCGATATGACACGCCGTGAGCGGCAGCGCATTTCCCAGTCATTCCGTTTCCTTTGGGGGTCTGCAGATCCCCTACCTGCCCGTTGCATCCATCCAATCTACCTGACTTAACAGAACAACAGGATTCCCCATTGACGGTACTGGTGCGATGACACCAGGCAATGACGATAAAAGGGATATTATTATTTTCAGTCCCAAGCCGGTAAATGCATCTTTGCATGTATCGGTTATATGCATTCTTTCACTGGTTCCGTCGGTCAACCAGCCGCTTTGGCCGCCCTTTGAGCCGGTGAAGTTCAAGTCCCCCGGGCCCGGTAAAATTCAGGAGAATTTCAAATGACTGCTCGTGATATCCTTCTGAAAGACCGGGTTTGATTTTGAGAAGGTGCCCGGTTAACCGGTCTTCAACTGCCCGTTGGTCACACTGTTTTGGATCAAAACATTCGACACTTATCCTTAAGACAACATGTTCTGGTTGATCGCCATCATACAGGAAGGTTTCATATTCCCCGGTAAGATATGCCATATTTTCCGGCTGGAACACTGCTGATTCAATATCAATCCGGTTCAGGGCAACGCCATGAACCCATACCGTCTCTGCTTCGCGGGCGGGATTATAAATCCTCATATGAGTTCTCCCGCACCCGCACCGTTCCCGTGAAATGACAACGGTTGTATCTTCCGTATCATAGTTGATAAGCAACGTCCCGCATTTCCCACCAACCGGAAGCAGTGTCGTAAGGACTCCCCGCCCGCATTCACCGTCCGGCACAAACGATTGCATTTGGGGATCGTATACATCAAGGTGGACAAGATCTTCGGGAACATGGAGTCCGGATAACTGCATGCATTCACCACACATAGTTCCTTCCGTACTCCCGTACGTGTTGTAAACAGGACACCCCCACTGTTCAGAAAGATATGCACGGGATTCTGATGCAAAACTCTCCCCGCCGGCAACGAGTTTGGTGATCGATGTATCTGGCGGGTTTATTCCTTCAGCCTTCAGGAGTCGTGCAAGCCGGAGCAGTTTAAAGACACTGCCGACAATGGAGGTAGGCCGGTAACTTTTTAAGACCCGGGACTCGAAGGTACACCTGCCAATTGGGATGATTCCCATCCCGATACGCCGCGCTGCAATCGTCATGGTATTTGCCCCGACATTCATACCATACGATGCACAGACAACGATCTTATCCTGCAAAGAAAAACCCTGTGAGACAAAACTCCGTGCGTATTTTTCCGCGTATCTCTGCCAGTCCACCCACGTAAGAAAAAAACTCTTGGGAGTGCCACTGGTGCCACTTGTTTCCTGAATAGAGAAAACATCATCCCACGGTGCCGACAGGAACTCAAAATTATTGGTGACTGGCGGCTGGTGGTTGCGGATCATTTTCCCGGTCACTATTGGGAGATTGAACAGATCTTCGTGTACTCGTATCTCATCTGGTTTTATATGGTTTTCATGAAACCAGTGCCGGTAAAACGGGGAGTGTTTGGCGGCATACTGAACGGTATATCTCACCCGTTCATCAATAAGTGCATCAAGATCCCCCCTTGGCATGGTCTCAATTTTTTCGGAGAAGTACTGATCCGCGGGCATGAACAGGAATTAAAAGAGATATTTGTTTATATGTTACTACAGAAGGGGGACTTTCTGGCTTCAACTTCCAGCCTGATCATGCCGATATGAATTCCCCCCAGAGTATCGGCAGGATACATCAGGAGATAGTGATCGATAAGATCTTCGATAAAATCCTGGTGCAGCGGTTCGGGTACCCGCTCAAGATACGGAAGCCAGGTAGTGCGAATCCATCCTGCAAAGTCAGTGCGGGTAGCATGGACCATTATTTTGGGAATTAACTCTGACCTGACGGGATCGAGTCCCGCGGCCCGTACCCACGACCGATAGTCTTCATTGTCAAAAAAGCCATAGGGAAAACCGAAGTTATCAAAATACCTGCTCCAGCGGGGATTCTGGACTACTACCTCCAACTCCCTGAATACCTGTTCTGCATTTCCTTTCCCGCCCATCTGGATAAGCATTCTTCCTTTGGGGATGAGAGCACGCTGTATGCCCTCAAGAACAGGGTGGTGATCCGTCACCCAGTGAAGTGCGGCGTTTGAGAACACAATATCGAACTCTTCATCAAATGTGAGCGTGCGGGCATCCTTTACCGCAAAGGAGAGATTTGGATAACCAGATTGGGGGAAATGCGTACGGGCAAACCCGATCATGTCCGGTGAACTATCGACACCCACCACACTGCCTTTCTGTAGTCTTTGGGATAGTTCAGCAGTGATCTTTCCGTCCCCGCATCCGATGTCAAGTACCCGCTCCGTCCCGGTAAGTGCCAGTTTTTGGATGAGTTCGGACGCCCATTGCTGCTGGGCAGAAGAACTCCTATGGTAATCAGTTGCATTCCACCGAAACGTTGGCTGATGATCCTGATCCGGCATGATATCCTCACTGCATATCATACATTGTTCTCTTTAAAGATTGGTGATACCAGCGGATACGAACGGAAATGCTGTAAATTTATTGTCACCAAGAGTGCAATACTACAAGGTTTGCATGTACTTCCACCTCATCCTTACCGACGACTGTAACCTCTGCTGTAGTTATTGCAGGGCAAAGGCATTCGAGGATGATGAGGAGCCGACTCCCGGGGAGAATGCGTCTGTAGAGGTTGATCTGGATTTGTCACCTGACCTCAACTATGATCTTGAACTTCTCTACCGGTTTCTAGGTAAAGATCCTGCTCCAACCCTTACATTTTACGGGGGTGAGCCACTGTTGCGATGCGATTTGATAAAAACCATTATGCGAAGTGTCCCGGATTGCCGGTTTATGATCCAGACAAACGGGATTCTTCTTGACCGGCTCGACCCTGAGCTGGTCAACCGGTTTTCCACCATCCTTGTTTCCCTTGACGGAAAGGAATCTCTCACTGACGCAAACCGGGGCGTGGGGGTATACCGGCGGGTTATGAAAAATATACAGAAAATCCACAACAACGGCTATCGCGGAGAACTGATCGCCCGCATAACGGTAACTGAGCACACCGATATTGTTGATGCGATCCACTACCTGTCGGATAACCCGGATTATTCTTTCTCCTCCATCCACTGGCAGATTGATGCAAATTTTTCACCGGATTTTTCCCACCGGCATTTTGCCGAATGGGTAAATGATAGTTACAATCCCGGTATCCGGACGCTCGTTCAAGAATGGGTAGATCATATGCAGGAGACCGCGGAGGTTTTGCATCTGTACCCGTTTATTGATCCGATGGAGGACCTGCTGGTAAAAAAACCCAGCCTGTTGAGATGCGGGTCCGGCCACGAGAATTATACGATTTTAACTGATGGTCATATAGTTCCCTGCCCGGTTATGATCGGCATGAAACAATATTACCTTGGACATATTGCCAAAAGTAATCCCCTCGAACTTCCGGTCGTTCCTGTCGGGGGAGAGTGCATTTCGTGTAAAATCAGATCATTCTGTGGCGGACGATGCCTCTACTCCAACATCACACAACCATGGAGCGCGGCACACCGCCAGCTGGTCTGCAAAACGGTCGAGAACCTGCACGATGCTCTGTTCACTGCACTGCCGCGAGTCCGGGCGCTTATTCATGAAGGAAAAATCACCCTTTCTTCTTTTGCTCATGAAAAGTTCAATGGTTGTGAAATAATTCCCTGATATCCCCGGATTTCTCTCCTGAAAACGTCAGAGGTTAATGCAGATGTTTTTATACTGAATCACAAAATGTATATATGCAGATCAAAACTGCATGGGTAATACAATGGAAAGAAAAGGATTTGGTGGCCCGAGAAATTTCGGTCCCAGAGAAATGACAAAGACAGTCTGTTCAGACTGCGGAAAAGAGTGCGAAGTCCCCTTCAAGCCAACTGAGGGAAGGCCGGTTTACTGCAGGGACTGCCTGCCCAAGCACCGGAAACCCCGGTTCTAATTTCATAAATTTCATTCATTTTTTCTTTTTGGGATTTTTTTGCCATGTTCAATGGCTGTACGCCAGATATTTTACCTGTGCTGCTGCAATACTGTGATCATGGCAGCATCATGGCACGAGGCAATAAGGGACGCCCGAAAAAAGAATCTCCCCCGCGGGTTTACCATGACTGCGACACGGACACGTATGGTGCCTGCAGCACGGGTGAACCGCAGGGTAGTTTCAAGGCTGGTGTTTTTACCGAACACCGCTGTATCTGCATGCCTGCCCATCTGACAAGCGAAGAACTTGCGGTAAAAGAAAAAAAATTCCGTGAAGAAAACCCGGATTGGTGAGCGGGAATAATTCAGGAGATACCATCTTCGGATTTACAGACTAGGCACTCCTGCTTTCATTTGGGTTGCATATGCAACCGCTAATTTTTCCGGATCTCTTCGCGGAACCGGTGAATAATTTCATAGAGCATCATCCGCAATTCTGCACCAACGTCTTCCCAGGATTTTGGTTCTTTATCAGGGATGCCGTTGTGAGCCGGAGATGAATCGTCTAGGCGTTCAGGTTCAGGTCTGTTGAGTTTTGACCGTGCCCACAGATCGCAGATAATTTCGTAGTAACCGGTAACAATCACAAGGATAAACACCAGCGGCACGATTACAAACGAGAGAAGCCAGAACAGGTGATAGAGATTGTTATTGGTCATCCGGTCAACCCACTCAAGGATGCGCAGGACAAATGCAATGATAAAGACACTACCGATTGCCTTGATGATGGGAAACGGCAGGTTGAGCGGGAACGGGAACGCCGCGAAAATATCTGCGACAAAGATGATAATGCCGATGATCAGCAGAAGCCAGAAGTTCAGGTTAAGGAAGTCAACCCCCGAGTGATAGAGCGGACTTTGAACATAAAATGTGAGGATGTTTGCCAGTACGACCACGATCAGAAAACAGATGATCCCGATCATCCGCGAGACAAAAACCCACCCGAGTGAGTGCTGCTTGTTCGGCCACATAACTATTCACTTCAAGTGTACTTCCTAGTATTTGTCCGGCGGGATATAAAGTCCTCGTGGAGTTCTCTGCCCGGGCAGAAATCGTTTTAATGTTCTCACCCGAACATCAGCTATGCGGATCAATTTTAAACGGTACGGGCTCTACCTTCTCAGGTGGCAGGCAAGCACCCCTATCCTCGCCGGCGTCGGCATCGTTCTTGCCGCTATGGGCCAGATCGTAGCAGCGATTATTGCGAACCTGATCGGAGGGCTGATCTTTTTCTGGGTCGACCAGTTCATCTTTACGTCCCAATCGCTTGCGGCACAATGGGAAGTCAGGGACAATATCATTTGTGTGGACTGCGGAAAAATTGCACGAGGTTACCGACTCGTCAAATCCGGAGATTATGATAAGACTGAAGATAATATCCCTGAGTTCCGGTGCGAGGAGTGCTCAAAGAAAAAAACCGATGCTCTTCGCGACCGTGGCGTAAAAGTGGAATGAAATAAGCAAAAGCAAGACATCTGCTGATAATCAATCGTTTGTATCCCGGATATAATGGCGTATTCACCGGGCGAATTAACATACGTTTGAGAATATTTGATGACCGGCCTGATCATTATGACATATCAGGCAGTCACGCACCCAATAAATTTGGAGAACAATATGATCATCGATATCGGTTCTGCCAACCTCTCGTTTTTGTTCCGGCCTTTGACAAGTGGGTATCAACATATGGATCGCTTTTTGTAGTTATCCTGATGTCCACTGCAGGTTCCTATAACGGTTCAACCGGTTTTCGTAAATTAAAGCAACAACAAACACACTAATACGCAAAATAATACAACAATGTATAAATATGTTCAACACACACCAAATCTAAGCATTTTGGCAGGAAGAGCCCGGAGTTTGCTATGGGACATATGATGCCGTTGCTGTATGGTTCCGACAGGGATCTTCACACACCTTATCCCCGTCGTGAACACATAATTCCAAAAAAACGGATGGTGATGCCGGTGGACTGGATATTGCATTAACACAAAAAAACCTCAACCTGAATCTTAGACTTGATGAATATCTTACCGCGGTGAACACCCAGCCAAAACCGCTTGTTATCCCGCTTTGCGCCGAACTACCGATCCCGCGTTGTTCGCCAATGGAGGTCTTTTGTGCTACCCGGAAAGGAACCGGGTTTCTGCTCGAATCAATGGAGGGCAGCGAGAAGATTGCACGATACTCGTATATCGGTATTGACCCGGTATGCACAATCACGATTAGGAGTACGGTAGATATTGAGGGCGACGACGCATTTGTTGGCATCGCCCGTGAACCTGAAGGGGAAAATCCGGTTGACCGGATCCGTTCGATCCTTGCACGGTTCAACTACGTGAACCTCAAAGCTCCCCGGTTTTTCGGTGGGATGGTCGGCTATTTTTCGTATGATATCGTTCATGCACTGTTCCGGCAGGTTAAACGAAAAGAACAGGGTGCGGTTCATGATGGACCAGACGCCCGGTTCATGCTCACAAAAGACTGTATTGTTTTTGACCACCTCGAGCAGAAGCTTTTCATCTTTTCAAGCCCGTTCCTTACCTATGATTCCNNAATACCGGCGCTGTGCAGCACATATTGCAGAGTTGGCCGGACAGGTCACTGCACTTTCCCCGCTGGAAAAAAAGCCAGATGGATTTTTCCCGGTAATGGAGCACCCCCATTTTGGTTATACGGATAATACGGGGAAAGACACGTTCGAACAATCCGTAAACCGGATAAAGGAGCATATCGTCGCCGGGGATATATTTCAGGCTGTGCTCTCCCGCAGGATGGACTGTCCTGTCGGTCATGATCCATTCCCTATCTACACGGCCCTTCGCGGGATTAATCCCAGCCCGTATATGTATTACCTTGATTTTGGCGACGAGCAGGTAATCGGTGCAAGCCCGGAGATGCTTGTACGGGTAGAAAAACGGCGTGTAACCACCGTACCTATCGCGGGGACACGCCCCCGGGGACAAGACCTTGAGGAGGACAAACGCTTCGCGCAGGATCTCCTGAAGGACAAAAAAGAGCGGGCTGAGCATACGATGCTTGTCGATTTGGCGAGAAATGATGTCGGACGGGTCTGCAAATTCGGATCCGTTGAAGTCTCCGAATTTATGGGCATCGAGAAGTTTTCCCACGTGCAACACATCGTGTCGACCGTTCATGGGACACTCATGGACCATCTCGACTGTTACGATGCGCTCAAATCCTGTTTCCCTGCCGGGACGGTATCAGGTGCACCTAAGATCCGTGCGATGCAGATCATCAGCGAAACAGAGTCGGATTCACGGGGGCTCTATGCGGGCGCCGTGGGATATATCGGCTTCGATCGCAACCTCGAGTTTGCAATCGCAATCCGCACTGTGAGCGTACGTGACGGTCGTGCCAGCGTTCAGGTAGGTGCCGGCATTGTTGCTGATTCTGTTCCTGAAAATGAGTGGAACGAGACTGAAAACAAAGCGGCAGCAATGATGCGGGCGATTGAGCGGGCGGGGGTATCTCCATGAAAGTGTTGATCGTTGACTGCTATGACAGCTTTACGTTCAACCTGTACCAGCAGGTCGGCATGACAGGTGCAAAGCCTGTTGTGATGCCATGTGATGCCCCGCTTGATCATCTGCAGAAAACCGGGTGCGACCGGATTATCCTGTCACCGGGACCTGGTACACCCGAGGATTCCGGTGTCTGTTTGGATGTCCTTGACACAATGAGCCATACGATCCCTACGCTAGGCGTCTGTCTCGGGCACCAGGCAATCTGCACCGTATTTGGCGGCAAAGTAGTACAGTCAGGACACCTGATGCATGGCAAGACATCGGAGATCCGCCATGACGGAAAAGGGATCTATGCAGGGATCCCCACGCCATTTACGGCAACACGATACCATTCGCTGGTGGCTTCCCGCGACTCGCTCCCACCGGAACTTGTTGTCACCGCTGAAAGCCTTGACGATGGCTGCGTGATGGGTATACGCCATACCCGGTATCCCATTGAAGGAGTGCAGTTCCACCCTGAGAGTGTCCTATCTCCCGATGGAGGACAGATTATCCACAATTTTCTCAGGGGAAAAGACCGGGAGATGACGTAACGATGAAAGAAGTCATCGCAAAACTGGTGGAAGGTAAGGATCTGACCACGGAAGAAGCAAGAACGATGATGAATATAATCATGGAGGGAAAAGCCACGCAGGCACAGATCGGCAGTATCCTTACCGCACTGCGAATTAAAGGTGAAACTCCGACAGAGATCGCTGCTTTTGCCCGGGTTATGCGTGACCACGCAGTCATGGTCCACCCACAGGCTCAGGGGTTACTCGTGGACACCTGCGGTACTGGTGGGGACGGCGCACAGACGTTCAATATCAGCACTGCTGCTGCATTCGTCGCCGCAGGTGCCGGGGTTCCCATCGTCAAACATGGCAACCGCGGCGTGAGCAGCCGGTGCGGGTCGGCAGACGTGCTTGCCGCGCTTGGTGTCAATATTGCTGCTGACCCTGCCCTTCAGGCACGCATACTTGAAACTACCGGTATCACATTCCTCTTTGCCCCCAACCACCACCCGGCAATGCGACATGTCATGGCGGCCCGGCAGGATATCGGGTGCCGGACAATCTTCAACCTGCTAGGACCGCTTTCAAACCCTGCCGGAGCACAGGCACAGGTACTTGGCGTCTATCATAAGGATCTCACCGAACCAGTTGCCCGCGTGCTGCAGATCCTGAACGTGTCCCGGGCGATGGTGGTTCACGGGAACGGTCTTGATGAGATCACCACAACAGGTGACACGACAGTAACAGAACTGAGTCATGGCGAAATACGGAACTATACCCTCTCACCGGATATGTTTGGTTTTCCCCGGGCATCGGTTTTGGATCTCAAAGGGGGGAGCCCGGAGGAGAACGCCCGTATGCTCCGCGAAATCCTGCAGGGAAAAACCGGGCCGGCACGGGACATTGTTCTCATGAATGCCGGTGCAGCGATCTATGTAGGAGACCGGGCACAGACTCTTGAGGAAGGGATAACTCTTGCATCAGATTCCCTTGATTCGGGACATGCGGTTGATAAGCTCGACGCACTTGTGCTGGCAACCGGGGGTGCCACATGATGATACTCGATGAAATTATCCGGCGCACCGAAAAGAGGGTGGCAGAACTACCGCCAACATTTTCAAAACCCACCCATGTCGCCCATGTAAGCCTGAAAGATGCTATCAAGGGGGCCAGACAAAAAAATGCCATCATTGCCGAGATCAAATGCGCTTCGCCGTCGCGGGGCGTCATTCGAAGAAATGTGGACATGCCGATGATGGCCGGGGTGTTTGTGGACCGGGGTTGTGTCGCACTGTCAATCCTTACCGAGCCATATTTCTTTGGGGGTGTACAAGATGACATTGCAAAGGTGAAATCCGCGGTCAATGTACCGGTGCTCAGGAAAGATTTCATCATTGACAAACGACAGATTGGAGAGACCCGTTCACTCGGGGCTGACGCGGTACTTCTCATCGCCGCCGTACTCGGAGACCAGCTGCCGGATTTTGTTGATGAGACATATGATGCCGGTCTTGAACCGCTTGTCGAAGTCCGCACGGATGAAGAGGTCAGGTACGCTCTTGCCACGAGGGCCCAGCTTATCGGTATTAACAACCGGGATCTCACAACGCTGTCGATCAACCGGTCTGCTACACGGCACCTTTCAGAGCCGATACGGGCAGCCGGCAAAACCGTGATTTCGGAGAGCGGGATTCGATCGTCAGATGATATACGTGAGATGCGTCCCTACTGCGACGCATTTCTCATCGGGTCAGCAATTATGTCCGATCGAAAACCGGGAAGAAAACTGGAGGAACTGGTATGCGCATAAAATGCTGCGGGATCACCCGCCCGGAGGATGCACGGTTTGCAGAACAGGCAGGCGCTGACGCCATTGGTGTGGTGATGTTCAGCAATTCTTCACCCCGCTCGGTTTCCGTGACCGTCGCACAGGACATTTTCCATTCGGTCGGGCCCCTTATTACGACCGTGGTTGTCACCCAAACCACATCGGAATCGGATCTTGCCCGTATTCTTGAGATAAAACCTGACGCGATACAGATCTCGCACCCATTTATGTTCCGGCGTGATCCGGGAGTCCGTATTATCCGGGCAATCAGACCCGAAAATCCTCTGCCCGATGATTGCGATGCGATAGTCGTGGACGACAGCCAAGGCGGGGGAAAACCGTTTGGCCGTTCGTTTGCCCGCGACGCGGTCACACGATCGAAGGTGCCGGTTATTCTCGCCGGCGGGCTGACACCGGAGAATGTCGGCGAAGCCATCCGGGAGATCCACCCGTATGCCGTTGATGTCGCCACGGGTATCGAGCGGTCACCGGGAATAAAAGACCCGGATAAGATACGGGCATTTATCGCTGCCGTACTGGAGGTATGACATGGAACCAAAAGGCAGATTTGGGAAATATGGCGGGCAGTATGTGCCGGAACCACTCATGAACGCCCTCTACGAACTTGAGGAGGGTTATTGCACGGCAGTCAGTGATCCGGAATTTGCCAGAGAACTTGCGGCATACCAAACGGAATACGCTGGGCGGCCAACCCCGCTCACGTTCTGCAAAAACATGTCCCGGGACCTGGGATTCAAAGTATACTTAAAACGTGAGGATCTGGTTCATGGAGGATCACATAAGCTCAACAACACGCTCGGACAGGCGCTGCTGGCACAGCGCATGGGAAAAAAGCGCCTGATCGCAGAGACCGGCGCTGGGCAGCACGGGGTCGCAACCGCAATTGCCGGCGCTGCGCTCGGGTTTTCCGTTGAAGTATTCATGGGGGAAGTGGATACAAAACGCCAGGCACTGAATGTCTTTCGGATGGAGCTGATGGGTGCAAAGGTGATACCGGTAACCTCTGGCACCCGTACCTTGAAAGACGCCACAAACGAAGCATTGCGGAACTGGGTGGCTCATGTGCAGGATACCTACTACCTGATAGGTTCGGTTGTCGGCCCGCATCCTTACCCTACCATAGTACGGGACTTCCAGTCAGTGATCGGCAGGGAGACACGGGAACAGATTCTCAGGAAAGAGGGACGGTTCCCGGACACCATTGTTGCCTGCGTTGGGGGTGGATCGAATGCGATCGGCATGTTTCACCCGTTCCTGAATGATGAGGTCGAATTGATCGGGGTTGAAGCCGCGGGTGAGGGAGTTAAAACCGGTCACCATTCCGCAACACTCTCATGCGGCGATCCGGGGGTGCTGCACGGTACCCTCTCCTACCTGTTGCAGGATGCCGTTGGCCAGGTACTGCCAACGCACAGTGTCGCCGCCGGCCTCGATTACCCGGGTGTCGGCCCGGAGCATGCGATGCTCAAGGACACCCGGCGGGTCACCTACGAGGCAGTACAAGACTCTGGTGTTCTGGAGGCTTTCAGGTACCTCTCACGAACGGAAGGGATCATCCCCGCCCTCGAATCCGCCCATGCCGTCGCATATGTCCTGAAGAACACAGAAAGATTCGACAACAACGATATCGTTGTGATCAACCTCTCCGGGCGGGGCGACAAGGATATTGCCGGGATAGCAGATGTCACGGGGGGTTCATAATGGGACGAATCGATGACGTATTCCGCAAAAAAGGGGGCACGGCATTTATCGGGTTTGCCGTTGCCGGGGATCCGGACAGGGATACGTCAGTGAATATCGCCCGGGCACTCATCGCTGGCGGGACTGACATTCTTGAGCTCGGTGTACCATTCTCGGATCCGGTCGCTGATGGCCCCACAATCCAGAAGGCAGACGAACGGGCACTTGCTGCCGGCACCACACCGGATACGATCTTTTCGATAGTCAAAGAAATCCGGGAAGGTTCGCCGGTACCGATTGTACTCCTCACGTATTACAACACGGTATACCAGCGGGGTATCGATCGTTTCTACCGGGAAGCCCGTGATGCCGGTGTGGACGGTATTCTCATCGCAGATATGCCCGTAGAGGAATCAGATGACGTGACAAAAACCGCCGCACACTATGGCATTGCTCCTATCTTCCTGATCTCGCAGACAACCACGGACAAACGGATAGACCGGATTATGAGCCGGGCGGGAGGATACCTGTATCTTGTCTCGGTTCTTGGTGTAACCGGCGCCCGTGAAACGGTTTCCCCCGACGCTCTGGATCTCTTGCACCGGGTCAGAAACCATACATCACTGCCGCTCGCATTGGGTTTTGGGATCTCAACACCAGAACAGGTGAAGACTTGTGTCCAGGCGGGTGCTGATGGGGTCATTGTCGGGAGCGCCATTGTGGATATGGTGGAAAAGTACCTGCACGATCAGCAAGCGATGACTGCTGAACTCACGAGTTACATCTATGGTATGAAATCAGCCGCAAACCGATCGCCGTAATTTTCGATCCCCCATATTTTTATCACCGGACAATCAATAACCCTCCTTGGTAATATGATGTCCAGAAACAGTATTTTCCTCTTTATGGGGCTTTGTCTGATCGCCGGTATTTTTATCGCCGGATGTACCCAGCCTTTAACCCCAGTACCGACGCAAACCGTAACACCAACCATTCAGCCGGCATCAGCGGGCATGAAAAATCCTGCATCAGTGAACTGCGGGAATATCGGAGGTACTAACGAGATTAAGAAAAATGCGGACAGCAGTGAATACGGCATGTGTATCTTTGCAAACGGTACCTCCTGCGAGGAATGGGCGCTCTTCCGTGGAGAAGGGTGCAACGCCGGTCCGGTGCCGGCAAAATAATTTTCTTTTTTTAGTCATTCATTCTACTTTTTCCGCACGGTACCCGTGGGATGCAAGAATCGTGATGACATTATTAACCCATTCATGATCTTCGGCATGCTGTGAGGCAAATGGGTGGGGGATATGGGCGATCTTTTCCTTCCAGAGAGCGGCAAGTATCTCGTCCTGTGTCCTGAGCTCATTAATCCCGATTACTTTGCCGCGAAGTTCGCCGCTTGGCTGGTGGTGGATGAGCATCCGGTAGCAGAGGAAATCCCTGCAAACGGACGGGCGGGTGGGGTAGACTGCGCAGACAAAACCCTTGCCACAAGGATGTTTCCGCAAAAAAATGCAGCCTTTATGGGATGTGCCGGCATTCTTTTCGTCCAGATTGGTGAATTCTTCATCAATTTCTTCGGCAAATTCCGGCAGTACATGAACCTGGAAAATCTCGTTCGTGACACCATACCGGCAAATGTAATCCCGGTCATTGATCTGCCGCTCGATTTTGATGAACTCCCCAAAGCTCTGGCAGCATTTCCCACAGAGGTTGCATTCGAATTTCGCCATACCAGTATCAGGAATTTGTCGGATTGCTCATAAGAATATATGGTTTTTTTAGGTTAAGCTGAGCCATGTATTTTTTTCTCATCTCAACGGGTTCCTTCTTTATTCTGTAAAAAAGCGGGAACTGGTTATTTGGGCAGACAGGTAATTTTTTTCAAATGCTATGCTGATTTTTTCATCAGTTTTTCTTTTAAAAAAAAGCTAATCTATTAATGTTTTTGGGGGAGACATACCTGTTTAAAGGGACGATATGGGCAGAGATGAAGTCAAACCGCCGTGCGCCGCTGATGCATTACAGGGAACACGCCTTGTTGAGATAGACGGAAAACGAGTGGGCATTACCACACTTGACGAAACGATTACTAAAGTGATGGGACTTGGACTCCACGACGATACGACCATCATCGCTGAACACATGGCGAGGATCGCTCATAATAATTTTATCCCGGAAGCTCTGCAGAACGAATATGCAAAGGCCGTGTTTGCAGAATATGTTGCATGAGGATGAAAGTCCGTATGGAAAAAGCACTAAAAAATTATGAGTCGATCCGAAATGAATAACAATAAATCCCTCATAAAAACCCGCATCCTTTTTATCTGTACCGCAAACGCCGCACGTTCCCAGATGGCAGAGGGATACCTGCGGGCACGCGATGGTGACCGGTATGAAGTGTTTTCTGCCGGCACACGGCAGTCCCGGGTCAGTCCCCGCGCAATTGAGGTGATGGCAGAGCGGGGCTTTGATATCTCAGGACATGTTTCAAAAACCCTCGACACTTTTACCGGGATACCCTTCGATCTTGCGGTGACACTCTGCGATAATGCCCACGCCGTCTGCCCAATTGTGCCGTCTGCCAAAAAAACCATCCATCACGGTTTTGCCGATCCCCACCTTACACCGGGCGACGATGCGGAAATTCTTGAAGGGTACCGCAGGGTGCGGGACGAGATTATCCGCTGGATCGACACGACGTTCGGCCCGGGCTCCCCATATTAACTCATTTCGCCCGGATAAGGGCCCGATCCATCTTTTACAATTATAATATAACACTCTGGAGGAGATCGGATTTTGCCAGAAAATGATTATTCAGATTCCGTACAAAGATTCATGATTTCCCGTTCCCATCATTGAACTACGAGAAAGGGGGGAGCGTATACGGCAAAAAAGCCACAGAAAAAACCGGATATCTATGCGGAAGCGCTGGACTATCATGAGAAAAATCACGGAAAAATAGAAGTTCATGCAAAAGTCCCGCTGCGTAACCGGCGCGATCTCTCGCTTGCCTATACCCCCGGCGTTGGTGCAGTTTCTAAAGAGATTGCCCGCGACAAAATGCTTGCATGGAAATACACGCTCAAGGCAAACACTATAGCCATTGTAACGGACGGTTCCCGGGTGCTCTCTTTAGGAGATATCGGGGGATATGCGGCAATACCAGTCATGGAAGGAAAAGCGCTCCTGTTTAAAAAACTCGCAGATATTGACGCGTTCCCGATCTGCTTTGAACGTTACCACACGGAGCTTGCCGATGACGTAAAAAACATTGCACCGGTCTTTGGAGCAATTGCCCTTGAGGATATTGCAGCGCCGAAGTGTTTTGAACTGGAGGAGGCGCTGCAGGGTATCGGCATTCCGGTCATGCATGATGACCAGCACGGTACGGCAGTAGTGGTTCTTGCCGCACTGCTCAATGCCTGCAAAGTCACCAAAAAGCGGTTTGAAGACTTAAACATCGTTATCTGCGGTGCCGGTGCGGCGGGATATGCCATCACCCGCATGCTCCGGTGTATCGGCTATGATCCGGACCTGTGCAGCAGGGTAAACGACATCATCGTCTGCGACACAAAAGGCATCATCCACCGGAACCGCGAGAACCTGTATGCGAACAAATACAAATTCATTATAGGAGATGAGACCAACAAAACCGGGCGGGTTGGAAGTCTTGCCGATGCGCTGGAAGGTGCGGATGTCTGTATTGGTGTATCGGTACCGGGGATTATTACAACGGGCATGGTCCGGTCGATGAACACCGATCCGATCATATTCGCACTCGCATATCCCCTGCCAGAAATTCTCCCCCACGACGCCCTTCTCGCCGGTGCGGCCATTGTCGGCACCGGACGCAGTGCATATCCAAACCAGATCAACTATGCGCTTGCGTTCCCGGGCATCTTCCGTGGGGCGCTCAACGCGCATGCCACACGGATCTCCAACGAGATGAAAGTTGCTGCTGCCCACGCACTTGCCGGTTACGTCAAAAATCCCCGCAAAGATCGCCTCCTTCCGCCCGTGCTCAACCGGAATGTCGTAAGGACAGTAGCTGCTGCAGTCAAGGAAGCGGCAATAAAAAGCGGGTGTGCCCGGACGGACTAGAACTGGCAAGGAGCCGGTCACTTTTTTTCTTCATCGAGCGCGTGGCATACCCGGCACATGAGAGCATGGTGGCGTTGCAGATCGGCAAGATGAGTCCGGCTGCGATCGGCAGGTAGCAGGGAAGTCCACGTAACGCCACAATCGATATCCCAAAGAATCAGGCCCTCGGCGGGTGCCGGCTGGATCGCTTTATCCGTCGTCTGCGCAAGAAGACCGCCAATCCAGTCTTCATCCTGCTCGCCGTCCCCTACCTGCTGCACTGCCCGGGCCATACACCGTACCTGGTGCCAGAGAAAACTCTGCGCCGTCACTTCAAGGCACACAAACCCGGAATTTTCAAAAACATGCGTTGCCAGAACCGTTCTCCACGGGTTTTTATCGCCGACCCGGGCAAAGTTTGAAAAGTTATGATTCCCGATGAAGTGGCGGGCTGCGCTTTTCATTCGCGCAGGATTGGTCACATGGGAAAAATAATACCGGTACGTCCGCGACCGCGCATCAAAACGGGGGTGGAATTCTGTTGGCACTTCAGCATACCCGGTACACCAGAGATCCTGCGAGAGCTGAAGATTGAGAGTTTTTATGGCACGATCCGGAAATTCTGTTGAAAATGCAACAACCTGCCCGCGGGCATGTACGCCCCGGTCGGTCCTTCCCGCGGACAAAAAACCCGCTTTCCTCCAGTCGTCAAAGAGATCCAGCCGCTGGCACGCGGCCACAAATTCTCCTTCCACGGTGCGGCTGGACTCCTGCATCTGCGACCCGTAATACCTGCTGCCAAGATAGGAAACCCGGAATGCAAGCCTCATCGAAGATGCACACGCCGCGTGAACCGTTTGATCCTTTTCCAGGTATTGTTAAGCGACTGACGGGTGTACGTGCGCAGGGGCGTCTGCCTCCCTCCGGCGGAAACGTTTCCCTCGCGGATAGCCTGCAAAATCGAGGCAACATCCGGTTCCGCGTCCACAAATGTTCTCCCAAAGCCGACAAATCGTGCGTTGTGGGCGTCGCTTCCTCCAACACAGGGTTTGCCGAGCCGCCGGGCGACTTTTGCTGCTTTACGGTTCGCAGAACCAAGGATATACCGGCTGTTGAATGATTCAATAGCATCGACTATGCCCATCCCGGCCTTGATCTTACGGGCAACACCGTGCCGCCACATGTGGTACGGGTGCGGGAGAATACACACGCCGCCCATGATCCGGGCGATCTTAACCGTATCCCGCACATCCAGACCTGCCGGGATCATTTCCGTAACACCCAGTACCAGCAGGTGCCCCTGTTTGGTGGATACTTCGATTCCCGGTATCACAATAACGGAGGTAGAGCAGGCAAGCGCTTTTTTTGCCCCGTCAACGCAGTCATGGTCCGTAATGGCTATCGCATCGAGACCCACTGCTTCCGCCCGGGCCAGTATCTCTTCAATCCCGCTCTCACCATCTTTTGAAAAACTGGTGTGCACATGCAAATCGCAGGTCAGCATCTGATCATAGTGTTTTTATCTCTCTGGTATTAAGGAAACTTATGCGCATCCTGCTGCCCACCGGTTCTGCAACCGCAGATATGGTAAAAAAAGCGGCTGCAGGATTTGATGCGGATGTGGTCGTGACCGGGAAGGTTGCTTCATTTCTTACACCCCATGCACTCCATGACCTGATCAAAAAAGGTGCATACGACGCGGTCATCGNNGGAATGTGCACGGCCTCATTTGAACGAGTGGGGAAGGAGACCGGCGTGCCGGTCTATCGCGGGCCACGCCATGCGGCAGACCTTGCGCTTGTCCTTCCCCTGCTCGGTACGGTTCCTCTTTCGCGCACGGTTCCCGCCGATGATTTTCTTACGGCAAAAAAGGCAGATGATGCGATGCGCCGCATTGAATCTCTTGAGTCGGATGCTGATTTCGATTTCCTGATACGGGGCACAAAGATCGGCGGCACCTCAAGGATGAAAGTGCTCGCTGAGATCATGGATGCACACCAGAATGACGATCTCCGGGCAGTTACCGAACAGTTTTTTGCAGACGGCGCAGATATCGTGGACCTCGGCTTTGGGTTTGATGCAACTCCTGCGGACGTGACCCGGGTCTTTTCGTTGCTTGCGGATATCGACCGGCCGCTGGCGGTGGACTCACAGGACCCGGCACTGATCCGGGCAGCACTTTTCCGCGCAGACCTCGTCCTCAGCCTGCAGGAAACAAATATTCCTGTCATTGGAAAAGACATTGCCCGATCAGGTGCAGCAGCGGTTGTGGTACCTGGTGACAGCACGCTCACAAAAAACTGCACGATGGCAACACGCACCGGTATTGCCTGCATCATTGCCGATCCGCTTCTGCAACCGGTTGGGTCCGGGCTTGTACATTCGTTGAAAAATTTCAAAAAGGGCAGGTACCCGCTCTTTTTTGGGGCGGGAAACGTTGTCGAGCTCATTGATGCGGACTCGATAGGAGCGAACGCATTGCTCGCTGGTATGGCACAGGAAGTTGGTGCATCAATTGTCTTTACCAGCGAACATTCGGACAAGACTCGCGGGTCAATCCGGGAGATGCGGCGGGCGACTGAAATGATGGTGCTTACCCGGGACCGGCCCTATCCAAAGGATCTCGGCATAGACCTTCTCGTGCTCAAGGAGAAGCGGAAACGGCGTGAGCCACCGGTTGATTATGAAGTCTTTGGCGTAGCAAAAAAAATGCCCGATGAGATCACGTACGATCCCAAAGGCAATTTCCGGATAGGAATTGAAGGGGACCAGATCGTTGCCGTAATCCACGGAAAAGCGGTGATGGGCAAACGCTGGCAGGACATGCTCTTCACTATCCTTTCCCACGGCGACGTTTCACTTCTTGACCATGCCGGTTATCTTGGCCGGGAGCTCTACAAAGCGGAACTCGCGATCCGGTATGGGCGGAGTTTTGAGCAGGACGGAAAGTTTTAAAAAAAAAGTTCCCCATTATTTTATGCCCGAAAAGAACTTACGGGTACTCCATGACTACACAGGCACGTGCATCCCATATCCTTGTTAAAACCGAAGAAGATGCGCAGAGAATTATGAAACGTCTTGCTGATGGTGAGGATTTTGCGGCAGTCGCAAAGCGGTTCTCATCTTGTCCCTCCCGAAAAAATGGCGGGGATCTCGGCTGGTTCGGCAAGGGGCAGATGGTGCCGGAGTTTGAGAATATTGCCTTCTCTGAAGAAGTCGGCAAAGTCGTCGGCCCGGTAAAAACCCAGTTCGGGTTCCACATCATCAAAATTACCGGCAGGAAATAATTTTTTTGTGCGGTACCCGACCGGGGATGAGAATTTTCTTCGGGGTATCGGTGTTGCCAAGGCACATATCTTCTTTCCGGGGAGAGAGGATTTTTGCATACAAACGCCCAATTAACCGGTATAACACCGGTTGTTACTCACAGGAACTCTTCATGAAAATTCGCGGCATCAGACAGGATATGATCACCCTGCTCCTCCAGATGGGGCATGAAAGTCACCCCAATGAGTTCGTCGCCCTGCTTACTGAACAGGATGGAATAATCGGGGTGATGAACCTTCTCCCCGGAACCATAACGGGAAGTTCTTCAGCCTCACTCTTTTTTGACATGATGCCGCTTGACACCCACCGGGCAGGCAGCGCTCACAGTCACCCCAACGGCGTGCTTCGCCCGTCAGATGCAGATGTCAGTTTTTTCCCAAAAGCCGGGCGCTACCACTTTATCATCGGGTACCCGTACCGTGAAAAGAACTGGCAATGTTTTACCGCTGATGGAGATCCATGCGAGATGGCGGTAATCCCATGAGCTGCCGTCGTGTAGTCGCAACCGGTACGTTCGATGTCCTGCACCCGGGGCACTGCTTTTACCTTGCCGAATCAAAAAAACTCGGCGATGAACTCTGGGTCATCGTTGCACGGGACGCAAACGTAAAGCACAAACCGCATCCGATCATTCCAGAAGAGCAGCGCTTGTACATGGTCGCTGCCTTAAAACCGGTCGATCATGCCATTCTCGGCGATAAAACAGATATGTTCCGCCCGATAGAGGAAATCAACCCTGTGGTGATCACCATCGGATTCAACCAGTATTTCGATGAGGCAAAACTGCGCGGGCAGCTACAGGAGCGGGGACTGAACGCAAACGTCGTTCGTATCGGGAAATACGGGAACGGCGATCTCGCCAGTTCCCGTCTTATCGTCCAGCGAATTGTGGAGAAACGCGGCGGCAATCAGTCGGGGCCCGGATAGTACGGGCAGTCTTTCATCCGGCATTCTTTGTTCATGCCGGAAAAAATGCAGGTGATGGCAGGATCAGTAGGCATCTCAACGCTGAACTGCTCGTGAACGAATCGGACTGCCGCCTCTAGTGCAAGAAACGTATTACGCTTACAGCACCGGGGACCGCCGTGCCGGGCAATTGTTTCAAGACTTTTTGCGGTGATCAAATTTGCCTGCTGCCATTCAAGGTGAGATAAGGGCGTTGCACCCGTGATGAGCGAAATGAAAATCCCGGTTCCCACTGCCGCACCGCAGTCACCTAAAAACCCGCACGCCCCACCTATCACGTGCCCGGCGCGCTCGCGAGCAGTCCTGATCAGGTTTCCTTTTTTCTGGAGTTCCCTGGTGGTATTACAATACGCTGCAAGAAGAACCGCAGGGACAAGGAAATGGTGCTCTGGGCCATGCATGTTTACCTGAGGGTTCTGCATAAGAGTAATCGCCAGGGCAACAGGATTTTTTTCGAGCGTTTTTATGCAGTACTGCTCAATCGCATCGTCGGCACCGAGCTGGTGACAGGCATCGCAGACAAAATGGCCGTCTTCGCATACATCATTGGTCATATGAGTATCATGGCAATACATGCATTCGCGGTTCTCCGGATGGTCTAGATAGACGAGCGGTTTACCGCAGCAAATACAACCGGTCCGGTGTACCATAATAATACGATAATAACCTCGCACACCTATAGGCTTTTTTATTCATCAAGTGTGGGCACCAGACAAAAAAAATCTGTAATGTGTGGCTGTCATGCCATACATCTGAAGATGTTGCTGCCGGCGACGAGCAGGAGCATCGCGGACTATGTGGCTGGTTCCGGCACCACTGCAATAACCGGTCAATGATGAATCCGTCGGGGTGGGGCACTCCTCCGCCCGAGATGCACAATTCCCCTGCGGAGGAACGTAGAGTATTTTGCCGTAAATGCCCCGAATATGGAGGTCACAATAACCATCGCTGCGATGGTCGTCCCGACAACTGGTGAACCATACAACACCGCAAGTGCAATGGAGAACTCGCCCCTGCCAATCGTATTTCCCCAGATCTCAAGCCCCGA